>JBGPBL010000020.1:0-40573 GCA_041481225.1 Sulfurifustaceae bacterium
GGGCTACCGTCCCCAGTTCTACTTCCGGACCACCGACGTGACCGGTTCCTGTGAGCTGCCGAGCGGCACCGAGATGGTGATGCCCGGCGACAACGTTAAAATGGTTGTCACCCTCATCAACCCCATCGCCATGGAACAGGGTCTGCGCTTCGCCATCCGCGAAGGCGGCCGTACCGTGGGGGCGGGGGTGGTGGCGAAGGTGATTGAATAGGATTCGGGTAGAAAAAAATGGCTAACCAGAAAATTCGCATCCGTCTCAAGGCGTTCGATCATCGCTTGATCGACCGCTCTGCGGCGGAGATTGTCGACACGGCAAAGCGCACCGGCGCACTCGTGCGTGGACCGATTCCGCTGCCGTCCAAGATTGAGCGTTACACGCTCAATCGCTCGCCGCATTGCGACAAGAAATCGCGTGACCAGTTCGAATTGCGTACGCACAAGCGGATCATGGACATCATCGAACCCACGGATAAAACCGTGGACGCACTCATGAAGCTCGATCTGGCCGCGGGTGTCGACGTGGAAATCAAGCTGGGCTGAGGAATTAATCATGGCGCTCGGACTTATTGGAAAGAAAATCGGCATGACCCGCCTGTATTCGGCGGAAGGGGCGGCCACGCCGGTGACGGTGCTGGAAGTTACCGCGAATCGTGTAACGCAGGTGAAGGACGAGTCGAATGACGGTTATCGCGCCGTGCAGGTCACGACCGGGACCCGCCGTGCGGATCACCTGACGAAGGCTATTACGGGCAAGTATGCCAAGGCCGGTGTGGAACCGGGCCGTGGTTTGTGGGAATTCCGCCTTAACGCCAATGAAGGGGCGGATCTCAAGCCAGGTGCCGAGATCAAGCTCGACATCTTCACGGTCGGTCAGCACGTGGATGTGCAGGGCACCTCGATCGGTAAGGGCTTCGCTGGCGTCATCAAGCGCCACCACTTCGCCGGCGGCCGTGCGAGCCACGGTAACTCCTTGTCGCACCGCGCCCCAGGATCTATCGGCCAGCGCCAGACACCGGGTCGTGTGTTTCCCGGTAAAAGCATGGCCGGGCACATGGGTAACGAGATATGCACGAACCTGAATCTCGAAGTCATGCAGGTGGATGCCGAGCGTAACCTGCTGCTGGTGAAAGGGGCGGTGCCGGGTTCCAAGGGCCAGGATGTGATCATCCGCCCGAGCGTGAAGGAAAAGCGCGCTAAGAAATAGGATGCGGACATGAAACTCAATGTCGTGAATGATACAAACGGGTCACCCGCTTCGGAACTACAAGTTTCCGATGCCGTGTTCGGCGTCGACTTTAACGAGCCTTTGGTGCACCAGGTGGTGGTGGCGTACCAGGCGGCCGGACGCCAGGGTACACGTAAGCAGAAGACCCGCTCCGAAGTACGGGGCGGCGGTCGCAAGCCCTGGAAACAGAAGGGCACGGGCCAGGCACGCGCCGGCACCATTCGCAGCCCCTTGTGGCGCGGCGGTGGCAAGGTTTTCCCGTCCTCTCCGGACGAGAATTTTGTCCAGAAGGTGAACAAAAAGATGCATCGCGGGGCCATGCGCGCCATCCTCTCGGAACTGGCGCGTCAAGGGCGGCTCGTGATGGTGGGTGAGTTCAAGATGGATCAACCCAAGACCAAGGCACTGCTTGGCAGGCTGGGTAAGCTCGGCGCCCCGGACGCCCTGATCGTGACGGATATCTTGGACAACAACTTGGCGTTGGCGGCACGCAATCTGGCCGACGTGGACGTGCGGGTGGTGAGCGCGACTGATCCGGTCAGCCTCCTGCGGCACGAAAAAGTAATCATGACGAGCGGCGCTGCGAAGAAGTTTGAGGAGATGCTGGCATGAGCGAAGAGAAATTGTTTCACGTGATTCTTGCCCCGCATGTCTCCGAGAAGAGCACGCGCGTGGCCGATAAGCAGCGACAGGTTGTGTTTACCGTGCGCCGCGACGCTACCAAGCCGCTGATCAAGCAGGCTGTGGAAAAAATGTTCAGCGTTCAGGTGGATTCCGTCACGGTGGTCAACGTGAAGGGCAAGTCCAAACGCTCGGGCAAGACGCCTGGACGTCGTCAAGACTGGAAGAAGGCCTATGTGAGCCTGAAGCCCGGTCAGGACATCAATTTTGTCGGACAGCAATAAGCGCGCTCAAGGAATTTTCAAATGGCACTGGTCAAACTCAAACCGACATCCGCAGGTGTTCGCGCCATGGTCAAGGTGGTCAGCCCTGATCTGCACAAGGGCGAACCCTATGCGCCGTTGCTTGAGAAGCAAAACCGCGGAAGCGGTCGCAACAACAACGGCCGCATTTGTGTGCGCCACCAGGGTGGCGGGCACAAACAGCACTATCGCGTGGTTGATTTCAAGCGTGACAAGGATGGTGTTCCCGGGCGTGTCGAGCGGTTGGAGTACGATCCAAACCGCAGCGCCAATATCGCGCTCGTGCTGTATGCCGATGGAGAGCGTCGCTACATCATCGCCCCCAAGGGAATCACGGCGGGATCCGAAATTCGGTCAGGCGCCGATGCGCCGATCAAGGCGGGTAATTCACTGCCGTTGCGCAGTATTCCCGTAGGTAGCACGGTGCACTGCGTGGAAATGAAGCCCGGTCGCGGCGCGCAGCTCGGCCGTTCCGCCGGCGCCGGGATGCAACTGATCTCACGCGAAGGCAATTACGCCCAATTGCGTTTGCGCTCCGGTGAGGTGCGTAAGGTGCATGTCGAATGCCGGGCGACCATGGGTGAGGTCGGCAACGCCGAGCACAACCTGCGCAAGATTGGTAAGGCCGGTGCGAACCGCTGGCGTGGTATCCGTCCGACGGTGCGTGGCACAGCCATGAACCCGGTGGATCATCCGCACGGTGGTGGCGAGGGCCGTACCAAGGGCGGTCGTCATCCTGTAAGCCCATGGGGTACGCCAACCAAGGGTTACAAGACGCGCGCAAACAAGCGCACCGATTCCATGATCATTCATCGGCGTAAATAAGAGGTCTTAAGCCGTGCCACGTTCAGTCAGAAAAGGACCGTTTATCGATGCGCATCTTGCCGTCAAGGTGGAGAAGGCGCGTGGGGAAAACAGCAAGAAACCGATCAAGACCTGGTCGCGCCGTTCGACCATTCTGCCGGACTTCGTCGGGTTGACCATTGCCATTCACAACGGACGGCAGCATGTGCCGATCCTGATCACCGAAAACATGGTTGGCCACAAGCTTGGCGAATTCGCCGCGACCCGGACCTTCAAGGCCCATTCGGGTGACCGCAAGGTCACGACGGAAACGTAAATATATGGAAGCCACAGCGATTTTGAAATTTGTCCGTGTCTCCGCGCAGAAGGGGCGGTTGGTCGCCGACCAGATCCGCGGTCTGCCGGTGGCGCGTGCCCTGGAAGTCCTTGAGTTCAGCCGCAAGAAGGCGGCCGATCATGTGAAAAAGGTACTCGAATCCGCTATCGCCAATGCCGAGCATAACGAAGGCGCCGATGTGGACGAGCTTCGTGTGCACAGCATTCAGGTGGACGGCGGTCCGTCGTTGAAACGGTTTCATGCCCGTGCCAAAGGCCGCGGTGTGCGGATTCTCAAGCGCACCAGTCACATCACGATTATCGTGAGTGATGCCAAGGTCTCGGGCAAGAACAAGAGGAGAGCGAGCTGATGGGTCAGAAAGTCAATCCAATCGGATTCCGACTGGGCATAAGCCGTGATTGGACCGCCAAGTGGTATTCCGGGACCAAGGGCTATACCCATAACCTGATCTCCGACCTCAAGCTGCGCGCATTTCTCAAAGAGAAGTTGAAGAGTGCGGCGGTGAGCACCATTGTGATTGAGCGCCCCGCGCAGAGCGTCAGCATTACCGTGCATACTGCCCGCCCCGGCATCGTCATTGGCAAGAAGGGCGAGGATATTGAGAAGTTGCGTCTGGAGCTGACCAAGCTCGCCGGTCGCCCGGTGCAGCTTGCGGTCGAGGAGGTGCGTCAGCCGGAACTGGACGCCCAACTGGTTTCCGAGAACATCTGCCAGCAGCTCGAGAAACGTATTATGTTTCGCCGCGCCATGAAGCGCGCCGTAACCAACGCCATGCGCTTGCGTGCGCAAGGGATCAAGGTCATGGTGGCCGGGCGCTTGAATGGCGCCGAGATTGCACGCACCGAGTGGTATCGTGAAGGGCGCGTGCCGCTGCATACGCTACGGGCCGAGATTGATTACGGGTTTTCCCAGGCCTTTACGACCTACGGCACGATCGGCGTGAAGGTGTGGATATTCAAGGGCGAAGTATTTGATAAGGAAGCCCAGAAGACAGACGACGTGGAAGCCGCCAAGAAGGCGACGGCCTGATAAAGCGGGTGAACGAATATGCTGCAACCTAAGAGAACAAAGTATCGCCAGCAAATGAAGGGCCGCAATCGCGGTCTGGCTCAGCGCGGCAATAAAGTGAGTTTTGGTGAGTTCGGTTTGAAGGCCATTACCCGCGGCAGACTGACATCACGCCAGATCGAGGCGGCGCGGCGTGCACTGACCCGTTGCATTAAGCGTGGCGGTCGCGTGTGGATCCGGGTCTTCCCCGACAAGCCGGTCAGCAAAAAACCGCTCGAAGTGCGTATGGGCAGCGGCAAGGGTAACGTCGAATACTGGGTCGCGCTGATTAAGCCCGGCGCCGTGCTGTATGAGATGGAGGGAGTAAACGAGCAGGAGGCGCGTGAGGCATTCAAGCTGGCCGCCGCCAAGCTCCCGGTCAAGACCACATTTGTGGCCAGAACGTTGTAAGGCGAATGAAACGATGAAGGCGAAAGAATACAGATCGATGGACGCCGATGCGCGCAAGAAAGAACTCGACGCCATGTTGCGCGAGCAGTTCAATCTGCGCATGCAGAAGGCCACGGCACAGCTGGCGAATACTGCCAACCTGAAGAAGGTGCGGCGCAATATTGCCTGTCTGCGTACGATCATGAACGAGAAGGCAGGATAAGGCGATGAGCGAACAGACGAAGACCCCTTCCGGGGACGTAAAGGCCTCTGCCGCGCGCTCACTGAGTGGCCGTGTCATCAGCAACAAGATGAACAAGACCATCACGGTGCTGGTCGAGCGCCGCATCCAGGACCAGGATTACGGAAAATTTGTGACGCGTCGGACCAAGTTGCATGCCCACGACGAGAACCAGGACTGCAAGCAGGGCGATCTGGTGATGATCGAGGAATGCCGGCCGCTGTCCAAGACCAAGGCTTGGCGCCTCGTCAAGGTGTTGGAACGGGCCCGCGAGTTCTGAGTAAAGAATTGATTTTTCGCGATTACGCTACGAGTGATATAATCAAACGCTTTCGCATTAGCGCGAGTGTGGAGACAGGACAATGATCCAGGTGCAAACCACGCTGACGGTAGCCGACAACAGCGGGGCAAAAAAGTTGATGTGCATCAAGGTGCTTGGAGGTTCCAAGCGCCGCTATGCCGGCATCGGTGACGTGGTCAAGGTCAGCATCAAGGAAGCCATCCCCCGCGGGAAGGTTAAAAAGGGCGACGTGTACGATGCCGTCATTGTACGTACCCGCAAGGGCGTGCGCCGTCCCGATGGATCGGTGATCCGTTTTGACAGCAATGCCGCGGTGTTGCTGGACAACAAGCGTGAGTTGCTGGGAACGCGTATTTTCGGACCGGTGACGCGCGAACTGCGAAACGAACAGTTTATGAAGATTATCTCGCTCGCGCCGGAAGTTTTATAGAAGATTGACGACTATGCATAAGATCAGAAAAGACGATCGGGTTATCGTGCTCACGGGCAAGGACAAGGGCAAGCAAGGCACTGTGTTGCGCGTGCTCCCTAACGACCGCGTGCTGGTGGAAAATGTGGGCATGATCAAGCGCCACACCAAGCCGAACCCCAACAAGGGCGTCACCGGTGGGATTGTCGAAAAAGAGGCGTCGATCCATATTTCCAATGTGGCCTTGTACAACCCGGCGACGAGCAAGGGTGAACGGGTGGGTTTCCGGACCATGCAGGACGGTACCAAGGTGCGGTTTTTCAAAAAGACCGGCGAAGTAGCTGACATTAAATAAGGTTTACGTTATGGCAAGGCTGAAGGAAGTTTACAAAAAAAACGTGGTGCCCGCGCTGCAGGCCAAGTTCGGCTACAAGAACGTGATGCAGGTGCCGCGGATCACCAAGATCACCCTCAACATGGGTGTGGGCGAGGCCATGGCCGACAAGAAGGTCATCGAGAACGCCGTTGGGGACATGGCGCGCATTAGCGGCCAGAAGCCGCAGATCACCCGTGCACGCAAGTCGATTGCCAACTTCAAGGTGCGTGAGAACTGGCCGATCGGTTGCAAGGTCACCCTGCGCGGCGCGCGCATGTACGAATTTCTGGATCGCCTGGTCAGTGTCTCGATCCCGCGTATCCGTGACTTCCGCGGTTTGCCGTCGCGTTCCTTTGACGGCAGCGGAAACTATTCGCTCGGCATCAAGGAGCAGATTATTTTCCCGGAAATCGACTTTGACAAGGTCGACGCCATCCGTGGAATGGATATTACGATCGTCACTACCGCGAAAACTGACGAGGAGTGCCGCGCGCTCCTGGTGGCGTTCAATTTACCGCTGCGCAGCTGAGGTTTTTTAAATGGCCAAGAGAAGCATGATCAACCGTGATGTTCGCCGTACGGCACTGGTCGCCAAGTACGCCACGAAACGCGACGAACTGAGAGAGATGGTGAAGAACGTAAAATTGCCTGAAGAGACACGTCATCAGGCGATGCTGGCGCTGCAGAAGCTGCCGCGCGATTCGAGCTATACCCGCCGGCGTAATCGCTGTCAGGTGACCGGTCGCTCGCGTGGCTACTATCGCAAATTCGGCATGTCGCGCATGAAGCTGCGCGAGACCATGATGCGCGGCGAAGTCCCGGGCGTCACCAAGGCGAGCTGGTAAGGGGGAATGAATTTATGATGACTGATCCGATTTCCGACATGTTGACCCGCATCCGCAACGGCCAAATGGCCGAGAAGGTGAGCGTGCGCATGCCTGCCTCCCGCCTCAAGCTGGCCATTGCCAAGGTGCTTCAGGGGGAAGGGTATATCGAAGGTTTCAAGCAGAGCACCACGGACGGCAAGGCCGTGCTGGAAGTTGCCCTGAAATACCATGACGACCGGCCGGTGATTGAACGAATTCAACGGGTGAGCGCACCCGGACTGCGCCGCTACCACGGCAAGGACAAACTGCCGCGTGTTTCCGGCGGTATGGGTGTGGCGATCATCTCCACGTCCAAAGGCATCATGTCCGACCGCGCCGCTCGCAAGGCCGGCCTTGGCGGCGAAGTATTGTGTATCGTTTCCTAGAGAACTGAACGAAAAGACCATGTCCAGGATTGCGAAATATCCGGTTACCGTGCCGAGTGGCGTGCAGATTGCGCTGAACGCGGGAAAGTTGAGCGTCAAGGGCCCGAAAGGAAACCTTGATCATCAGGTACACCCGTTGGTTAAGGTGATGCAGGAGGGAAGTCTCCTCAAGTTTGAACGCACCAATGATTCGGCCTTGGCGCGTGCGGTGTCGGGAACCACCCGAGCCCTCGTCAACAACATGGTGCAGGGCGTGGCCAAGGGGTTCGAGAGAAAATTGACGATTATCGGCGTCGGTTACCGCGCCGCGGTGCAGGGCAAGAAACTCAATCTGACGCTTGGGTACTCACATCCGGTGGTGTACGACGTCCCGGCCGGGATCACCATCGAGTGCCCGGATCAGACCAATATTATTGTGAAAGGCGCCGACAAGCAGCTTGTTGGCCAAGTGGCCGCAGACATTCGCAGTTACCGCAAACCCGAACCCTACAAGGGCAAGGGTGTGCGTTACACGGATGAACGTGTGGTGAAGAAAGAAGCCAAGAAGAAGTAAGCGATAGAACATTATGAATACGAAAATTGAAAAACGTGCCCGCCGCGCCCAGCGCATCCGCCGGAAAATCCTCGGGATCGGGACTGAGCGTTTGTGCGTGCATCGCACGCCGCAACACATTTACGCCCAGATCATCGACAAGACCGGGGGAAAAGTGCTGGCCAGTGCCTCGACCCTTGAGGCCGAAGTGCGCGGCAACATCAAGCACGGTGGCAATGTCGAAGCGGCGAAACTGGTTGGCAAGCGAATTGCCGAGAAGGCCAAGAGCGCAGGCGTCGTGCAGGTGGCCTTCGATCGTTCCGGATTGAAATATCATGGCCGGGTCAAGGCGCTGGCAGATGCCGCGCGCGAAAACGGTTTAGAATTCTGAGGTAAGCACACGTGGCAGCTTTCAACGATAAAGAAGCGCGGAGCGACAATTTCCAGGAAAAACTGGTCAACATCCGGCGTGTCGCCAAGGTTGTCAAAGGCGGCCGGATCTTCGGTTTTTCCGCCCTGACCGTGGTGGGCGACGGTGCCGGCCGGGTTGGCATCGGTCGTGGCAAGGCGCGCGAGGTGCCGGCAGCGGTGGCGAAAGCGATGGAAGACGCGCGTCGCAACATGAAAAAGATTGAACTCAAGGGACCGACGTTGCATCACGCCGTGACGACGTGGCACGGGGCTTCGAAGGTGGTGATGAAGCCCGCTTCCGTCGGTACCGGCATCATTGCCGGCGGCGCCATGCGTGCCGTGTTTGAAGTGGTCGGTGTGCAGGATGTGTTGGCCAAATGTATCGGCTCGCGCAATCCGGTGAACGTGGTGCGGGCCACGATTAGTGGCCTGCAGGCGATGCACAGCCCGTTGATGGTGGCGCAAAAGCGCGGCAAGAAAGTAGAAGAGATTCTCGGCTGAGGAGATTGATGCACATGGCCAAGAAAAAATTAAAAGTGACGTTGGTGCGCAGCCAGTATGGTACAGGCAAGAAGCATATGGCCTGCGTTCAAGGCTTGGGATTGCGCCGTATGCGGCACTCGGTGGAAGTCGAAGACACACCGGCCGTGCGCGGGATGATCAACAAGGTTTTTTATATGGTTAAGTGCGAGGAACTCTAGTCGTGCGACTGAATACAATGAAACCGGGCTTCGGGGCCAAGACGTCGGCCAAACGCCTCGGTCGTGGCGGCGGCTCGGGTTTGGGCAAGACCAGCGGCAAGGGTCATAAAGGTCAGTCGGCTCGCGCCGGCGGCTACCATAAGGTGGGATTTGAAGGTGGTCAGATGCCGATTCAGCGGCGCTTGCCCAAACGTGGCTTCAATTCGCTGACGTTGGGTGCCACGGCGGAAGTCCGGTTGCATGAATTGGGAAAGATCAGTGACGGCGTGGTCGATCTCGCGGCGCTCAAAAAGGCCAATATCGTTCCAGCGCAGGCGCTGCGCGCCAAGGTTTTTCTGTCCGGTAAGCTTGATAAGGCGGTCACCCTGCGTGGATTGACGATTACCAAGGGTGCACGCGAAGCGGTCGTGAAGGCCGGCGGCAAGATCGAGGACTGATGAGCAGTCCGGCGGGCAGCCTCGGGGGTCTCGCGAGCTTGGGAAAGCTTACGGAACTCCGGCAACGAATTTTTTTCGTGCTTGGCGCTCTGATTGTTTACCGTATTGGTACCTATATCCCGGTACCGGGTATTAACCCGGCCGCGTTGGCCCAGATGTTCGAGGGTAGCCAGAGTTCCATTGTTGGGTTGTTCAACATGTTCTCGGGCGGTGCCCTGAAGCGGTTTTCGCTGTTCGCGCTCGGGATCATGCCGTACATCTCGTCGTCGATCATCATGCAGCTGATGACGTCGGTGATTCCTTCGCTGGAGCAGCTGAAGAAGGAAGGCGAAAGCGGACGGCGCAAAATCACGCAGTACACCCGTTACGGTACGGTGGTGCTCGCGACGTTTCAAGCGCTGGGTATAGCCATCGCCTTGGAAAGCCAGACAGCCGCCGGCATGCCGGTGGTGATCCAGGCAGGTATCGGTTTCAAGCTGGTGACGGTGATATCGCTCGTGACCGGCACGATGTTTTTGATGTGGCTTGGTGAGCAGGTGACCGAGCGTGGGATTGGCAACGGCATCTCGATCCTTATTTTCTCCGGCATTGTCGCGGGCCTCCCGGGGGCGATCGGGAATACCTTGGATCTCGCGAGCCGTGGGACGTTCCAGCCACTGTTTGTACTATTGCTGTTTGTGGTCACCTTGGCAGTAACGGCGTTCGTGGTGTTTGTCGAGCGGGGACAGCGACGCATCACGGTGAATTATGCCAAACGTCAGCAAGGTCGCCGGGTCATGGCGGGGCAGAGCAGTCATTTGCCGCTCAAGATCAATATGTCGGGTGTGATCCCGCCGATCTTTGCCTCCAGCATCATCTTGTTGCCGGCGACGGTGGTGAGCTGGTTTGGGCAGGCGGAGGGGATGGACTGGTTGCGTAACATCTCTACCACGCTATCGCCTGGTCAGCCGATTTACGTAATTCTGTACGCGTCAGCGATTGTTTTTTTCTGTTTCTTTTATACCGCCTTGGTGTTCAATCCCAAGGAGACGGCGGAGAACCTGAAGAAGTCTGGCGCTTTTATTCCGGGCATACGGCCGGGCGATCAGACGGCAAGTTACATTGATGGCGTCATGTCGCGTCTGACGCTTGCCGGTGCCGGGTATGTGACGCTGGTGTGTTTGTTGCCAGAGTTTCTAATCGTGAAGTGGAATGTCCCGTTCTACTTTGGCGGTACGTCGTTGCTGATTGTGGTCGTGGTGTGTATGGATTTCATGGCCCAGGTGCAGGCGCGGCTCATGTCGCACCAGTATGAGAGCTTGTTGCGTAAGGCGAATTTGACCGGCGGGATGAGTACCCCCCGCTAGGTTCTGAAGCAGGTTTTAATGGAGGTTGAAGTTATGAAGGTCAGGGCATCCGTAAAGAAAATGTGCCGTAACTGCAAGATCGTGCGGCGCAAGCGCGTTGTGCGCGTCATTTGCTCAGACCCGACTCATAAACAGCGCCAGGGTTAGGCCAATTGGCAAAAAGGTTGATTTTTACGAGATGAAACAGTAACCTTGCGCGTTTTCCCGCGCCCAGGTTGGAGTTGGAGACAGGCTAAATGGCCCGAATTGCAGGCATAAATTTACCGAATCAGAAGCACATCGAGATCGCGCTCACGTCGATCTTTGGCGTTGGCCGCACGTTGTCGCGGAAAATTTGCAGCGCCACCGGCGTGGCGCCAAACGCCAAGGTTAAAGATCTGACCGACGCTGAAGTCGACAAGATCCGTATCGAAGTCGGCAAGGTTACCGTGGAAGGCGATCTGCGCCGTCAGGTGTCCATGAACATCAAGCGCCTGATGGACCTCGGTACCAATCGTGGCATGCGTCACCGCCGTGGCTTGCCGGTTCGTGGGCAGCGCACCAAAACCAACGCCCGGACCCGCAAGGGTCCGCGCAAGAGCATCATCCGCGGCACGGGTAAACCCGTCAGCGCCTAGTTTATTTAGGATACTGAGTTAATTAATTATGGCAACGAATCCATCCGAACCTGAAACCGCCGCCGCCGTACCGGCCAAGGCCAAGAAGCGCGCCAAGAAAAGCGTTTCCGAGGGCGTGGTGCACATCCACGCTTCGTTCAACAACACGATCGTCTCCATCACCGATCGCCAGGGCAATGTTCTTTCTTGGGCGACTTGTGGCGGAGCCGGTTTCAAGGGTTCACGCAAGAGTACGCCGTTCGCTGCGCAGATGGCGGCCGACAAGGCAGGACGTGCTGCCCAGGAATACGGTCTGCGCTCGCTTGAGGTTCACGTCAAAGGCCCGGGTCCGGGACGCGAATCAGCCGTGCGAGCGCTGCACGCGTTAGGCTACGAAATCAGCAACATCATCGACGTCACGCCGATGCCCCATAACGGGTGCCGTCCGGCGAAACGACGTCGCGTTTAGTTACCGTAACGGAGAGAATTCAGTGGCGCGTTATACCGATTCAAAATGCCGTCTGTGCCGGCGCGAGGGCGGGAAGCTTTTCCTCAAAGGCGAAAAGTGCTTCACCGAGAGATGCCCGGTGGACAAGCGTGCCTATGCACCTGGTCAGCATGGCCAGCGGAAAGGACGTTCATCCGACTATGGTCGCCAGTTGCGGGAAAAACAGAAATTGCGCCGCATCTACGGGATTCTTGAGCGTCAATTTGAAAGTTACTACAAGGAAGCGGCACGCCATAAAGGCTCAACCGGTGAAGACCTGCTGCAGTTGCTGGAGTGCCGTCTCGACAACGTCGTCTTCCGCATGGGCTTCGGCGCCTCGCGTTCCGAAGCGCGTCAGCTGGTGCGGCACAACGCCGTACTGGTTAATGGCAAGCGCGTGAACATTCCGTCTTATCAGGTCAGGCCAAACAATATTCTTGAAGTTTCCCAATCCGCACGCGAGCAGCTGCGCATCAAGGCCTCGCTCGAGGCCGCGGAGCAGCGCGGTATTCCGGAGTGGCTGGATGTCGATGCCAAGGCCATGAAGGGAACGTTCAAGACCATACCCGAGCGCGGTGATTTACCGGCAGAAATCAACGAAAGTCTCGTTGTGGCGCTGTACTCCAAGTAACGAGCTAGGTATTTAGCGAGGATGCACTAATGCAGAGTTCTGCGACTGAGTTTTTGAAGCCACGTCTGGTTGACGTGCAGACCCTGAGCCCCATGCACGCCAAGATCACGTTGGAACCGCTGGAGCGTGGGTTCGGGCATACGCTGGGTAACGCCTTGCGGCGTATCCTGCTCTCATCGATGCCGGGCAGCGCCGTCACCGAGGTGAAGATCGACGGGGTTCTGCATGAGTACTCCACCCTCGACGGCGTGCTGGAAGATGTCATTGAGATTTTACTGAATCTTAAGACGTTGGCACTACGCATGCATGGGCGCGAAGAAACCACTTTGAAGCTCAGCAAGAAGGGTCCCGGCCCGGTTACCGCCGGCGATATCCAGCTTGAGCACGATGTTGAGGTGGTGGACGCGAAACACCTGATCGCGACGCTCACCAAGGAAGTCACCCTGAGTATGGAATTGAAAGTCCATCGTGGCCGCGGTTATCAGCCGGTAGCGGCACGTATCGGTGGTGAAGGCCGTTCGATCGGAATGATGCAACTGGACGCCTCGTACAGCCCCGTTCGCCGTGTGGCCTATACCGTGGAGAATGCGCGCGTAGAGCAGCGCACCGACCTGGATAAGCTGATTCTGGATATCGAGACCAATGGCGCCATCAACCCGGAAGAGGCCGTGCGCCGGGCAGCCAATATCCTGCAGGACCAGATTTCGATCTTTGTCGACTTGAAGAGTCCGGAAGCCAAGACCGAAGAGAGAAAAGAACCCGACATGGATCCGCTATTGCTGCGGCCGGTAGATGATCTTGAGCTGACCGTACGTTCGGCCAACTGCCTCAAGGCGGAGAACATCTTTTACATCGGCGATCTTATTCAGCGCTCGGAGTTCGAATTGCTGAAGACCCCGAATCTCGGGAAAAAGTCACTTACGGAGATCAAGGATATTCTGGCCCAGCACGGGCTGTCTCTGGGCATGAAACTCGAAAACTGGCCGCCGGCTTCACTCAAAGACAGGGTTAAAATTCCTGAACAGCAGGAATCCGGTACCTGAGACAATAAAAGGTTAAACCATGCGTCACCATAAGAGCGGCCGTAAACTCAATCGAACCAGCAGTCACCGTGAGGCCATGTTTCGCAACATGGCGGTTTCGTTGCTGCGACATGAACAGGTCGTGACCACGCTCCCCAAGGCGAAAGAATTACGTCGTGTCGCCGAACCCCTGATTACGCTCGGCAAGACGGCAACGCTTGCCAATCGCCGTGTGGCCTATTCTCGCCTCCGTGATCGAGAGATCGTCGGCAAGTTGTTTGACGATCTGGGGCTGCGCTTCAAGGAGCGTAGCGGCGGTTATTTGCGTATCCTGAAGACCGGCTATCGTGCTGGCGATTCCGCGCCCATGGCCCTGGTGCAGCTCGTGGAGCTGCGCAAAATGTCCGCCGAGTCCGCGGCGGAAGCGGCAGCCCCGTTGGCCGGGGAGGCAAAGAGCAAGTCAAAGGGCGCGCCCAAGAAGAAATCGGCGAAGAAATCCGCGAAGCTCGCAAAGTCTGCCAAAAAAACCGCTAAGGAATAAAGGCCTTAAGACAGCACCATGAAAAGCCGGGAAATACCCGGCTTTTTTTGTTTGGCGTCCAACCGAAAAACGGCGAGGCATACGAGCCATGATCGTTCTGTTTACCGACTTCGGTCTTGCCGACCCCTACGTCGGACAGATGCACGCGATCCTGGCCCAGGAAGCGCCTGGGAAGCCTGTTATCGACCTGTTTCATGCGGTGCCCGGATTCGATATCCGCGCGGGCGCTTACTTGCTACCAGCCTATGCCCAAGGCTTTCCCTCAGGGACTGTTTTTATCTGTGTGATCGATCCGGGCGTGGGCAGCGCGCGCCAACCCGTCATGGTGCGGGCGGATGGACGCTGGTATGTGGGGCCGGACAACGGGCTGTTTCATATTCTGGCGCGCCGCGCGCGGGAGTGTGAAACTTACACGATCCGATGGCGTCCAATTCAGCTTTCCGCGAGTTTCCATGGTCGTGACCTGTTTGCGCCGGTGGGGGCCAGTCTTGCCCGCGGCGACATGCCCGATTCAGCACCGACGACGCTGACGATGCCTGAGGGATCGACCTGGGCGGATGACCTCGCGCAGGTTCTGTATATCGATCACTATGGTAACGGCATCACGGGCTTGCGGGCCTCCAGTCTGACCCGGAACCAACGCTTGAAGATCGGGGGGCAAATTCTTGAACACGCTCGGTTCTTTGCCGACGTGCCGCCGAAGACAATTTTTTGGTACGAGAACGCCAATGGCCTGGTTGAGATCGCCGTTAATCAGGACAGCGCCGCCACGCGGCTTGGCTTGCAGATTGGGGATTCCGTGATAGTAGTTTAAGGGACAAGAAATAACGAGGATGGCATGAAGGATTGGGGTATACAAACACGGGTGCTGTTTCTGGCGCTGGTACCGCTCACCGTGGCGATTTTGTTGATCTCCCTGCATTTCACCAACGCGCGCATTCAGGACCTGGAACAGGCCTTGCGTGACCGCGGCCAGACCATCGCCACGCGACTGGCCTCGGCCTGCGAGTACGGCGTCACCACCAACAACCGCGCCATGCTGGCCAAGCTCGCCCAGTCTACGCTGCATGAAGCCGATGTGTTGTCCGTGACCCTCACCAGCATGGACGGCGTGGTGCTGGCCCAGGTCTCGGCCGCGGAAAAGGATAAATCCTCATCCTCACTGCAAGGTTCGCGTTATAAATTCCGTGCACCGATTTATTACGGTGAATCCCCCGTGGGCAAGTCGCATGCCGCGCCCGCCAGTGGCGAGCAGAAATCGCAGGCCGGGTGGGTAGCGGTATCGCTTTCGCGTGAGGCGATGCAGACGGAGCAGAACCGGATTTTGCTTCAGAGTGTGTTGATTGTGCTGCTCGGGTTGGTGGTCACGATCATCGTGGCGTTGCGCATGGCACGGACAGTGACGCACCCCATTCTCGCGTTGACCAAGGCCGTGGACAAAATCAAGCATGGTACACTCGATCACCGTGTCATCGTGCAGTCTCCCGGAGAAATGGGCGAACTGGAGACCGGAATCAATGCCATGGCGGCGGCCCTGCAAGAGGCGCGCGACAGGGAAAAGAAACGATCCGAGGACGCGCTTTTCCTGGAGAAGGTTCGTGCCCAGGTAACGCTCGAATCCATCGGTGACGGGGTAATTACGACCGACGCCGAAGGCAGAGTGGTCTATATGAATTCGGTGGCCGAGCAGTTTACAGAGTGGAAGATCGAGGACGCGCGCGGGCGGGCACTTATCGAAGTCTTTAACATCTTCGATGAGACCGCCAATCGTCTTGAAAATTATCCGATCCACTATTGCCTGAAGGAAGGGCGCACCATCCGTCACGACAGCCATCACCTGTTGATGAGCCATGACGGCGGCAAGATCGAGATTCAGGACTCGGCGGCGCCCATCCGCGATCGTGACGGCACTATTATCGGGGCGGTGGTTGTGTTTCACGATGTCACGGAGATTCAGAGCATGGCCAAGCGCATGGCGTTTCTGGCTTCCCATGATCCGCTGACCGGCCTGCTCAACCGGCGCGAGTTTGAAACCCGTCTGCAACAGTCGCTGGACAGCGCCAGAAACGAGGATCGTGAACACGCACTTTGCTATCTCGATCTCGACCAGTTCAAGATCGTGAACGACACCTGCGGCCATATCGCCGGGGACGAGCTGTTAAAACAATTGGCCACGCACCTGCAAAAGGAGATACGCGCCAGCGATGTGCTGGCGCGTCTGGGCGGGGACGAGTTTGGCGTGATCCTGGAAAGCTGTTCCGTCGAAAAGGCGCAGCAGATTGCCGACCTGCTGCGCCAGTCGGTCAAGGATTTCCGCTTTGCCTGGCGCAACCGGCTGTTTGAGGTCGGGGTGTCCATCGGGCTCGTGCCGATCACCCGTGACAGCGGCGGGCTGACCGAGGTGATGAGCGCGGCAGATTCCGCCTGTTATATCGCTAAGGATCATGGGCGCAACCGTTTGCATGTGTACCAGGCGGACGACAGTGCGCTTGTGCAGCGGCGCGGGGAGATCCAGTGGGTGCACCGGTTGCGGGAAGGGCTCGAAAAGAACAGCTTTGATCTCTATTGCCAGGCGATAATCCCGCTGCAAGGGGATGCCTCGCCGCCGGAGCGCTTTTATGAAATTCTGGTGCGCATCCAGGATGTGGATCTTATCCTGCCAGCCGCGTTTATCCCGGCCGCCGAGCGCTACCATCTCATGCCCGCCATCGATCGCTGGGTCATCGGCGCGGTGTTTTCCATGCTGGAGAAGTTCCGCAGCCGTGTCGAACGAGGCGGTCACGTGGAAGAAGGGTTCCGGTTTGCGATCAACCTTTCGGGCCAGTCGCTGGGCGATGAAACATTTGCGGAATTTGTCATGCAGCAGTTCGCCCAGCACCGGATTCACCCGGAAAGCATCTGCTTTGAAATCACCGAGACCGCGGCCATCGCCAACCTGAGCCGCGCACGCGATTTTATCGCGCAGTTCAAGCACATGGGTTGCCGGTTCGCGCTCGATGATTTCGGGAGTGGCCTCTCTTCCTTCGGCTATCTCAAAACATTACCGGTGGATTACCTCAAGATTGCCGGCAGTTTCATCGAAGGCACGGCCGACGATCCCGTGGATTACGCCATGGTCGATGCCATCAACCAGATCGGCCATGTCATGGGCCTGATCACGGTCGCCGAGTCGGTAGAAAATGCCCTCACCTTGAAGAAACTGCGCGAGACCGGTGTGGATTACGCCCAGGGGATGGAGATCGACATACCGAAGCCGTTGCACCAGGTATTACAGCTCACCGAGCAGGAGTGGCTCTCCATCCGTTCACATGCCAACGTGGCGTATAGCTGATCTTCATTCTATCCCGCTTGACGCCGTGGGGGAGCGGCGCGTGCCATCCAAGGTTCGAGAAAGTGGCCGGTGTGCGAAGTCGGGTGCCGTGCGATTTCCTCGGGCGTGCCCTGCGCTACCACGAGCCCACCGCCATTTCCCCCTTCCGGGCCGAGGTCGATGACCCAGTCGGCGGTTTTGATCACGTCCAGGTTGTGCTCGATGACAACGATGGTGTTGCCGTGATCGCGCAGTCGCACCAGCACCGCGAGCAATTGTTTGATGTCGTGAAAGTGCAGTCCGGTGGTCGGCTCATCCAGGATATATAAGGTGCGCCCGGTGTCACGCTTGGAGAGTTCACGCGCGAGCTTGATGCGCTGGGCCTCACCGCCGGAGAGCGTGGTAGCGCTCTGGCCCAGCGTGATGTAGGACAGGCCGACGTCGAGCAGGGTCCGGAGCTTCTGGTGGATAGAGGGGATGGCGCTGAAGAATTCCGCCGCCTCTTCCACCGTCATCGCCAGCACTTCGTTGATGCTCTTGTCCTTGTAGCGGATGTCGAGGGTTTCACGGTTGTAGCGCTTGCCGCGGCAGACGTCGCAGGGCACGTAGATGTCCGGCAGAAAATGCATCTCTACCTTGATCAATCCGTCGCCCTCACACGCCTCGCAACGGCCGCCGCGCACGTTGAACGAGAAGCGTCCCGGCCCATAGCCGCGCTCGCGCGCCATGGGGGTGGCGGCGAAGAGTTCACGGGTGGGGGTGAACAAGCCGGTGTAGGTCGCCGGGTTCGAGCGCGGTGTGCGCCCGATCGGGCTTTGATCGATGTTCACTACTTTATCGAACTGATCGATCCCGTCGATGGCCTGGCAGGGCGCGGGTTCCAGATTGCTGCCGTACACATGTTTGGCCACGGAGGCGTAGAGCGTGTCGTTGATCAGCGTGGATTTACCCGAACCGGAAACGCCGCTGACGCAGGTGAAGAGCCCCACGGGGATGGAAACATCCACGTTTTTCAGGTTGTTGCCCGTGGCGCCCCGGATGACGAGCTGGCGTGCGGGGTCATTAGGGGTGTGTGTGGATGGAATCTCAATTTCCTGATCACCACGCAGGTAGGCTCCGGTGATCGATTGTGGGTGACGCCTGATTTCTTCGGGCGTGCCTTGGGCTACGATATTTCCTCCGTGCACGCCCGCTCCCGGGCCGATGTCGAGCACAAAATCGGCAGAGCGTATGGCCTCTTCATCATGCTCCACCACGATCACGGTATTGCCGATGTCGCGCAGGTGGTGCAATGTGGCCAACAGGCGCGCGTTGTCGCGCTGGTGTAGGCCGATGGAGGGTTCGTCGAGCACGTACATCACGCCGACCAGCCCCGCGCCGATCTGCGAAGCGAGACGGATACGCTGGGCCTCGCCGCCCGAGAGGGTTTCCGCCGTGCGTGCCAGCGTCAGGTAATCGAGTCCCACGTTGACCAGGAATCCGAGCCGGTTGGCGACTTCCTTGACGATTTTCGAGGCGATCTCACCGCGCTTGCCGGCCAGATTCAGGCGCTGGAAGAATTCGAGCGCCGGGCCGATGGGCAGGTTCGTGATTTCATGCAGTGGTTTGTCTTCGATGAACACATGGCGCGCCTCGATTTTCAGGCGCGATCCGCCGCAGACCTCGCACGGCTGAGAACTGAGATATTTGGCCATCTCGTCACGGACCGTGCTGGATTCGGTTTCGCGGTAGCGCCGTTCGATGTTCGGGATGACCCCTTCGAAGGAATGCTTGCGTTTGGATTTTATCCCTCGATCGCCGAGATAGGTAAAGCCGATGAGTTCCTCGCCGCTGCCGTGGAGGACCACATCGCGTACTTTCTTCGGCAGCTCCTCAAACGGTTGGTCGAGATCAAATTTGTAGTGCCGGGCGAGCGACTCCAGCATCTGAAAATAAAACGCGTTGCGTCGGTCCCAGCCACGAATGGCGCCGGCGGGTAGTGACAGCGTGGCATCGCTCACCACGCGCGCGGGATCGAAGAATTGACGCACACCGAGACCGTCGCAGGTCGGGCAGGCGCCGGCGGGATTGTTGAAGGAAAAAAGCCGCGGTTCGAGTTCCGAGAGCGAGTAGCCGCATTGCGGGCAGGCGTAACGTGCTGAGAAAACCATCTCTTGTCCACTCTGGCCGGCCTCGTCGAGCACCAGTACGCGCACAATCCCCTCGCCGAGATTGGTGGCGGTTTCAAACGATTCCGCCAGACGTTGTTCCTGCCCCTTGCGCACCACCACGCGATCGACCACGGTCTCGATCGTATGTTTGAAGTTCTTCTTGAGGTCCGGCGCTTCATCGAGCGACACCACCACACCGTCGATACGGGCGCGGATGTAACCCTGTGTGCGCAGCCGGTCGAGGATGTGCAGGTGTTCGCCCTTGCGTTCTTCCACCATGGGGGCGAGTAGCATGAGCTTGGTGTCCTCGGGCAGTGTCATCACGTGGTCCACCATCTGGCTCACGGTCTGGGCCGAGAGGGTGGCCTTGTGCTCCGGGCAACGCGGTTCGCCGACACGGGCGTACAGGAGGCGCAGGTAGTCGTAGATCTCCGTGACCGTGCCGACGGTGGAACGGGGGTTGTGTGAGGTGGATTTCTGCTCGATGGAGATGGCGGGGGAGAGGCCCTCGATCAGATCGACGTCCGGCTTCTCCATGAGTGAGAGAAACTGGCGTGCGTAGGCCGATAGCGACTCGACATAGCGACGTTGCCCCTCGGCATAGAGCGTGTCGAAGGCAAGCGAAGACTTACCGGAGCCGGAGAGCCCGGTAATAACGGTCAGTTTGTTGCGCGGCAGGTCGACGTCGATATTCTTCAGGTTGTGGGTGCGCGCGCCGCGGATTCGAATGGTGTCCATGTCTAAAACTGACTTGTCAAAGGGCGATCTGCTAATATACGCAAAATGTGCCCCTTTGCCCAATAAACCCAACTAAATATGGCATTTTCCGAACGCATGACCCGTCTTGAGCTGCGCGCCAGCATCGGGCTCGCCAGTATTTACGGCCTGCGCATGCTGGGGATGTTTCTGATCCTGCCGGTTTTCGCGGTCTATGCCGAAAAGCTGCCGGGGGGATCGAGTCATGCCATGATCGGCCTGGCACTCGGTGTCTATGGCCTCACCCAGGCGATTTTGCAGCTCCCCTTCGGCATGGCCTCCGACTATCTCGGCCGCAAACGCGTGATCTACTTCGGTCTGCTGCTGTTTGCGCTCGGCAGTTTTGTCGCGGCCTACGCCCAGGACATTTACATGGTGATTATCGGGCGCTCGATTCAGGGGGCCGGCGCGATCTCCGCGGCCGTGACGGCGTTGCTTGCGGACCTGACGCGTGAAGAACACCGCACTAAGGCCATGGCTATGATCGGCATGACCATCGGCCTCACCTTTGCGCTGTCCCTGATTCTCGGTCCGGCGCTTTATTACCTCATCAATATCCCGGGAATTTTCGCCATGACCGGTGTGTTGGCGCTGCTGGCCATTCTCGTGGTGAAATTCGCCGTGCCGAACCCACGCGCCAGCCACTTCCATTCCGATGCTGAGGCGGCGCCAGCGAAGCTCTGGGATGTGTTGCGCAATCGTGAACTCGCCCGGTTGAATTTCGGGATTTTTGCCCTGCACGTCGTGCAGATGGCGATGTTCGTGGTGGTGCCGTTTGCCCTGCGCAAGACCGGTGGCATCGACGCCAATCACCACTGGCAGGTGTACCTGCCGGTGATGATCATTTCCTTTGTGTTCATGGTGCCACCGATCATTTACGGCGAGAAAAAGGCCAAGCTCAAGGAAGTTTTCCTTGGCGCCGTGGCGCTGATGCTGGTGGCGCAGTTGGCGTTTGTGGTGGCGATCGAGAATTTCTGGGGAATTTTTGTGGTGATGTCGGTTTACTTCGTGGCCTTCAATATCCTTGAAGCCAGCCTGCCATCGATCATCTCCAAGACGGCCCCGGCCGGTGCCAAGGGCACAGCGATGGGGGTGTACAGTACCTTCCAGTCATTCGGTCTCTTTGCGGGCGGCGCGCTGGGTGGCCTGCTTTCGCATTATTTCGGCCCATCCTCCGTATTTGTTTTCGGAACCGGGTTGATCGCCGTCTGGCTAGTGTTGGCCTTCGGCATGAAGCCGTTGCCCGCCGTGAAAAACCTGATGTTCCACGTGCGCAAACTGAGTGCGGAGGAGGCGCGCCGCCTGGAAAAGAAACTGTCCGAGGTGATGGGGGTGACCGAGGCCATGGTGATTGTCGAAGAGGGTGTGGCCTATATCAAGGTGGACAGCCGGCGGTTGGATGAACGCGCCTTACGCAAATTACTTCCTGCGGAGTAAGGTGGGTTTGGGGCGGGTTTTAACGGGTTTTTATTTATCCCCCTACTTAAAAATATTCTTATAAGCTGATGAACCAGCACTGATTCGCTGCGCGCGTTGAGGTGCCGGATAAATCTGGCTATGATGGACCGCGATGACACGAGGTTGCAAAAGCCCGTCCATGGGTTTTCCAACCGGCAAGGCAAAAAGCGCGGTGTTTGCCTTGTTTCATTTTTCAGGGTTGTGAAAAATGGCCGTACATCCTGTACCGCATCGTGGACGGCCAATTCGGCAGCCCACTTAACTTCACGGAGAAACGATTTTGAGTTCTGACAACAGGGCTCCGTGATTAACCTATGGAGAATTGACATGGCGCGTGGTGTAAACAAGGTAATTCTGGTCGGCAATCTGGGAAAGGATCCTGAAGTCCGTTATTCCCCCAACGGATCGGCGGTGGCCAATGTGACGATCGCCACCTCGGAGTCGTGGAAGGATAAAACTTCCGGCGAGAAGCAGGAGAAGACCGAGTGGCACCGGGTGGTGTTCTTCGGGCGTCTGGCGGAGATCGCCGGAGAGTACCTGAAGAAGGGCTCACAGATATATGTGGAGGGGAGACTGCAAACCCGAAAATGGCAGGACAAGGAAGGGCACGAACGGTACACGACGGAAATTGTCGCGAATGAGATGCAGATGCTCGGTTCGCGCGCCGGCGCGGGAGCACCCAGCGGCGACAGTTTTAATCAGGATCAGCCCCCCGCTGATCACGGCGCGGCGAAATCCGGCGCAAAGAATACCGCAGCGGCCACCGCGGATTTTGACGACGACATTCCGTTCTAGCCTAGAAAACTATCGCACTTACAATACTAATTAAAGTAAGTAGTGAGTTCGCTTAACGCTCGCTGGGTTTTCCTCCCAGCGAGCGTTTTGTCTTGTGGCAGAACGAGGTTAGCCCGGCGGCCAACCCAGAAGGCGACCACCGAGCAGATGGAGATGAATATGCCACACGGATTGCCCGGCATCGGCGTTGCAGTTCATGACCGTACGGTAACCGGAATCCGCAATCCCCGTTTGTTTCGCGATCTTGGCCGTCGCCAGAAACAGCTTGCCGACCAGCTCAGCATGTTCCGTGCCAAGATCATTCAACGTGGTGATGTGTTTTTTTGGAATGACCAGAACATGTACAGGGGCCTGGGGATGGATATCCCGGAATGCCAGTACGTCCGCATCCTCATGGATTTTGTCCGGCTTGATTTGCCCCGATACCATCTTGCAAAACAGGCAGTCTGTGGTCATGTTATTTCCCCTGATATTTCAAGGCGCGGCGCCTATCCTCGTTTCCCGGCGGTTGAAGCATAGTGCGGAAAGTGTTGTGATAAAAGGGCGTGGTTGGCTTGCGCTTTGACCATTTTCGTACCATAACAAATACTATGCGTTTTATGTTGCCATGTTGACCTGACTTTCCTGGGAGATTTGAGTCATGCCGATGTACGAAGAACCGGTGGTAGGGACTATTTACGAGGACGAAGACGGAAAGACGTTCGAGGTGATCGCGTTTGATGAGAATATCGGAACCGTCGAAGTGGAATTCGCCGACGGTACCAAGAATGAAATCGATCTGGACGACTGGTATGGGATGGACCTTGAAGAGGTCGAATCCGAGGACGAGGATGATTTAGCAGTCGATGCAGAGGAAGTCACCGAGGACGAGGAGGACGACCTGGATGACGACGACGAAGAAGAAGACGTGGACGAAGAGGAGGATGAATAACCCGCGGTAATCCGGGCGTTTACCGATACCCACGCGTTACCTGAGACGACCGCATCAGGCGTCAACTACCAAACAGCCATGCGCCTTCCCTGGCGCATGGCCCGCCGCGAAGCGCGGCCAATTCGTCTCTCCCTGTTCTTGCTGGCGAAAACCAGATTTCTGGCTTGCGCTTACACCATCTCCTTGAGCGACTTGAGCGGCTGCACTTTGACGACGTTGCGCGCCGGCTTGGCCTTGAAAATTACTTCTTCTTTGGTGAACGGGTTGATGCCTTTACGCGCCGGTTGCGCCGGTTTGTAAATCATCTTGATCTTCATCATGCCGACGAGATTAAAAATTCCCGCGCCCTTTTTCAGCTCGCGCTCGATCAGGCCGGAGAGGGAATCAAATACAGCGACAACGTCCTTGCGCTTGAGGCTGGTTTTCTCAGCAATGTGGTTGTAGATCTCGGACTTTGTGATTGGTTTCTTTCCCGACTTGTTGTTCGCCATGTAATGCTCCTGGTGGAATGTGGTTTAGGGGGTTTCCATTACGCGCGCATAATTTAGCGTAAAAACCAGAGTTGTAGAAGAGATTGTCATTTATTTTTCTCCAAATTTCGGGATATGAAATAGCGACCGTCTTTGGTCCAAACTTCACAAGTTGGATGAGGTTTGGAATTATTTTTCTTCTTCTTAAGGATCCGGTGCGTCCGGTCATGGGTGGGTGGGGTGCCGCCCAGACCCCGCGCTTGGCCGGTTCGTTGGGTTGCGCGACGAGCCACATGTGGCTGGATAGTAACCCCGGGGAAGCGGGCCGATGGGCGAATAAATCCTGAAGGAATAATGCGTTATCTGCGCCGTGCCGCTATAATCCGCTTGCTTTGATGCTGGTCTGCCCCCACCTTTTAGGAGCGGCTTTTTCTTTCAGGAGGCAATATGCCAATTTATGAATATCAGTGCGAGGTCTGCGGCCATAAGCTTGAGGCTATCCAGAAGCTCAGCGACCCCGTGCTCGTGGACTGCCCCGTCTGTGGTAAGTCCACACTCAAAAAACTCCTCTCCGCCGCCGGCTTTCAGTTGAAGGGGTCGGGTTGGTATGCCACCGACTTCAAGGGGGGTGACAAGAAGAAGGATCAGTCCGACTCCGGGTCCGAGCCTGGGAAAAAGGAAAAATCTGAGTCTGACCCCGGGTCCGGAACCAAGTCCGGCGGCGGTTGCGGCGGCGGTACCTGTGGTTGCGCGCACTGAGGCATGATGGTGACCTTCCGCCGCTATCTGGTGGCCGGTTTGCTGATCTGGGTGCCGCTCGGTGTGACCGTGCTCATTGTTACTTTCCTGGTTGACCTCATGGACCAGACGCTGCTGTTGCTTCCCGAGCGCATACAGCCCGAGAACCTCCTGGGGTTTCGGATTCCCGGCTTGGGGCTGCTGTTGACCGCCATGGTCGTGCTGTCGACGGGGATGGCCGTCACCAACTTGTTCGGCAAACAGCTGTTCAATTTCGGCGAACAGATGCTGCGCCGGATTCCGGTGGTGCGCTCCATCTATGGTTCGGTCAAGCAGGTGACGGAGAGCATGTTCTCCTCCGGTAGTTCGTTTCGCAAGGTGGTGCTGGTGCAGTATCCGCACCCGGGGTCCTGGACGCTTGCCTTTCAGACGGGAGTCGGTGCCGAGGAAGTGCGTGATAAAACCGGCCGGGACATCGCTAACGTTTTTGTGCCGACAACGCCTAACCCCACGTCGGGTTTTTTTCTTATGGTGCCGCACGAAGACCTGATCGAACTCGACATGTCGGTGGATGACGGGCTCAAGATGTTGTTGTCCGTCGGCGTGG
This sequence comes from Sulfurifustaceae bacterium, assembly GCA_041481225.1. GTDB lineage: Bacteria > Pseudomonadota > Gammaproteobacteria > Acidiferrobacterales > Sulfurifustaceae > Sulfuricaulis. Next base: position 25,225 of record JBGPBL010000020.1, read on the forward strand.
TTGTGCCAGAACGCAAAAAAGAGACTCTGATTGACCGGCACACGCCGCACCCCTGACCTATTTCTTTATCGCCAACAAACAAAAAACGGACATAGCATGCGCAGTCATTATTGTGGTGAACTCAATGAATCACTCATTGGCCAGAGCGTAACCCTGTGCGGTTGGGCGCACAGCCGGCGCGACCATGGCGGTGTGATCTTTATCGACCTGCGTGACCGGGAGGGTCTGGCGCAAACCGTCTTCGATCCAGGGCTGAAAGAGGCGTTCAGTGTCGCGGAAGGCGTGCGCAATGAATTTGTGCTGCGTGTCACGGGCAAGGTGCGTGCCCGCCCCGCCGGCACGGAAAACCCGCACCTGCGCACCGGCAAGGTCGAAGTGGCGGCGACACAAATTGAAATTCTTAATCGTGCCGAAGCGTTGCCGTTCCAGCTTGACGATGTCGACCTGTCCGAACCCGTGCGCCTGAAGTATCGCTATCTCGATCTGCGCCGCGATTTCATGCAGAAGAACCTGCGCCAGCGGCACAGGGTGACGCAACTCCTGCGCCGCTTCCTGGAAGATCGCCATTTCACAGAAATCGAAACCCCGATGCTGACCAAGTCCACGCCCGAGGGCGCGCGCGACTATCTTGTGCCGTCGCGCACGCACGCGGGACATTTCTTTGCCTTGCCGCAATCGCCGCAGCTTTTCAAGCAGATGCTCATGGTCGCGGGCTTCGAGCGTTATTTCCAGGTCGCGCGTTGCTTCCGCGATGAAGATCTGCGTGCCGACCGGCAGCCGGAATTCACCCAACTCGATATCGAGACCTCGTTCCTCGATGAAAACGGGGTGATGAATCTGGTGGAAGAGATGATTCGCACGATGTTCAAGAGTGTGCTCAACGTCGATTTGCCTAACCCCTTTCTGCGCATGAGCTACGATGAATCCGTGCGCCGTTTCGGTTGCGATCGGCCTGACCTGCGGGTGCCACTGGAACTGGTTGATGTCGGCGATCTCATGAAGGGTGTCGAGTTCAAGGTGTTCGCGGGGCCAGCGAACAACCTGGGCGGCCGTGTGGCGGCGTTGCGCGTCCCCCGGGGCGGCGAGCTGCCGCGCAGCCAGATCGATGGCTACACCGCCTTTGTGGCCCAATATGGTGCCAAGGGACTGGCCTACATCAAGGTCAACGATGCCGCCAAGGGCCGCGACGGATTACAGTCGCCGATTCTGAAGTTCCTGCCCGACGAGGTGATTGCCGGAATCATGCAACGCACCGGCGCCCACACGGGCGATCTCATCTTCTTCGGTGCGGATACCGCCAAGGTCGTCAACGACGCGCTCGGGGCGCTGCGCCTCAAGCTGGGCGATGATCTGGGGCTCAAGCAGGGCGACTGGAAGGTTCTCTGGGTCGTGGATTTTCCCATGTTCGATTACGACGCCGACACCAAGCGTTGGACGGCGTTGCACCATCCGTTTACCTCGCCCAAGGCTGAGGATCTCGAACGCGTGGACATCGATCCCGCGAACGTCAAGGCCCGCGCCTATGACATGGTGCTGAACGGTTCTGAGATCGGCGGCGGTTCTATCCGCATCCATCGTATGGATATCCAGGAGAAAGTATTCGCGACATTGGGTATCGGGCCGGAAGAGGCCCGCGCCAAATTTGGTTTCCTGCTCGATGCGCTCAAGTTCGGCGCACCGCCGCACGGCGGTATCGCCTTTGGCCTGGATCGCATTTGCGCGCTCATGGCCGGTGTGGATTCCATCCGTGACGTTATCGCCTTCCCCAAGACACAGAAGGCCTCATGTCTGCTGACCGACGCCCCCAGCCCGGTGGACGAAACGCAGCTGCGGGATCTGCACATCAGGCTGCGCAAGCCCGTGGAGAAAACGGCCGGCGAGGCCGCCGGTGTCCCGGCAGACGAAAAAGCATAAACGCCCGGAGTCGGTTTTGGTGGTGGTCTACACCCGGACCGGTAAAGTGTTGTTGTTGCGCCGTGCCGGAACCCACCAGTGGCAATCCATGACCGGAAGCCTGAAATGGGAGGAATCGAACCCATGGGACGCGGCCCGGCGCGAGCTGTACGAGGAGACCGGTCTCAAATCCACAGAAGGCCTACGGGATTTACAACACCGCTCCCGGTACCCGATCCTGCCCGCGTGGCGCCAGTGCTATGCCCTAGAGGTGCAGGAAAACACCGAACACGCTTTCGCCCTTGAACTTCCCGCGGAAATCCTTATAAGTGTGAATCCCGCCGAGCATGTCGAATACGGCTGGTTTCCTTTTGAGGAAGCGGCGGAGAAGGTGTTTTCATGGACCAACCGTGAAGTCATTCTGAGGTTAAAGGCCCAAGGCTGAATCATGGCAACCGCACTCGCCTACGAGCAGTTTGACAGTCTTCCCGACGGAGACTGCGACGCACGCATTCATGCCGCCAGGCAAAAGCTTGGGTCCCGCGTGGTGATCCTCGGACACCACTACCAGCGCGACGAAGTGTTTTGTCATGCCGACTATTCCGGTGATTCGCTCAAGCTCTCGCGTTTGGCGGCATCGAGTGATGCCGACTACATCATATTTTGCGGTGTGCATTTCATGGCCGAGGTCGCCGACATCCTGTCGCGTCCTGAGCAGATTTCCATTCTGCCCGATCTGGCTGCCGGCTGTTCCATGGCCGACATGGCGAATTTGGCCGCAGTGGAACGTGCATGGAAGGAACTCGCCGCGGTGCTCGATCCGGAGAACCGCATTACGCCGGTGACCTATATTAATTCCGCCGCTGACCTCAAGGCCTTTTGCGGCCGGCACGGCGGGCTCGTGTGCACCTCATCGAATGCCAGGCGTGTGCTCGAATGGTCTTACCAGCAACGCGAGAAGGTGCTGTTCTTTCCCGATCAGCATCTCGGACGCAACACCGCTTACCGCATGGGTATTCCGCTGGAGGAGATGGTGGAGTGGGATTTCAATCAGCCGCGCGGTGGGCTCACGAACGAACAAATCGAGAAAGCGAAGATCATCCTGTGGAAGGGTTTTTGCTCGGTGCATCAGGTGTTCAAGCCGCAACACATCGAGGCCTTCCGTAAGCAGCATCCCGGGGGCAAGGTCATCTCTCATCCCGAGTGTTCTTTCGAGGTGTGCCAGCAATCCGACTACGTAGGTTCGACTGAATATATCATCAGGACGGTCGCCGACTCGACTCGGGGAACCCAATGGCTGGTCGGCACGGAACTCAATCTCGTTAATCGGCTGGCCGAGCAGCACAAGGGACAGGACAAGGTCGTGACGTTCATGTCGCCCACCGTGTGCATGTGCTCGACCATGTTCCGCATCGACCCGCAGCACCTGTTGTGGACGCTGGAGAATCTGGCGCTTGGGCGCGTCGTTAACCAGATCAAAGTACCGAAGGCGGAGGCCGAGCAGGCGCGGCTTGCGCTTTCGCGTATGCTCGACGTATCGCCATAACCGCGGAGACAAGGCCCACGATACAAGGTCCAACAGAAACAAACTCTGTCGGGGCACGATGTATCGCGCCCATGGGTGGCCAGACTCATGTCCCGGGCGCAATGAATAGCGTCCCTACCAGCTTTTATTTACCCACGTTATTTCGGAAGGACCGGAAAAATAGAGAAGGGCTCTGCTTGTATCTTGTATTTTGAAAATCGTATCCAAAGAATCTGTTGTTCTTATTCACGGACTATGGCTGTCTGGCTGGTGTCTGGCACTCCTTGCCTGGCGGCTCCGGCGCGCGGGGTTTACCGTTCACATCTTTTCTTATGCCTCGGTCCGTTCGGACCTGCGTGCGAATGCCGGACACCTGCAACGCTATCTCACCATGCTGCCGGCGGAAGAGGTGCACCTGGTGGGGCACAGCCTGGGTGGCATCCTGATCCGCGCGCTTCATCATTATTACCCTCAGCAGCGGCCCGGTCGCATCGTGACGCTGGCCACGCCCCACCAAGGCAGTATCGCAGCGCAAGCCTTGGCGCGATCCGCCATGGGTCGCCGGATGCTTGGCCGCAGTGTGGTGCCGCTGCTGGAGGGACAGCCGCAGGGCTGGCCTGTCCCCAAGCGTGAAATTGGCATTATCCGCGGCAGCCATGCGCTCGGCTTGGGTCGGCTATTGACCCGGTTGACCATTCCCAACGACGGTGTGCTTACCGAGGCGGAGACGGAACTGGCTGGCGCCGCGGGTCACGTGGCGGTCCCTGCTTCGCATAGTGGCCTGCTGCTGTCACGCGAGGTGGTGCGGCAGGTCAGTGCCTTTCTCCGGTCAGGCCGGTTTTTGCAATAGTCCCATGATTTTCTGGTTAAAGTTGGGGTGAACGGCTTCGGATGTTAAACTGCGCCTGCCCTTCGCGCGTCGGTGGGTCGAACAGAAAACCAAGCCAACGAGGGAGTCTGCATGGCCGGTCATTCGAAGTGGGCCAACATCAAGCACCGCAAAGGCGTTCAGGATGCCCGGCGCGGCAAGGTTTTCACCAAGATCATCCGTGAGATTACCGTCGCGGCCCGCGCCGGCGGCGGGGGTGACCCAAAGCTTAACCCACGCCTGCGCACCGCCATCGATAAGGCCCTGGATCAGAACATGACGCGGGACACGATCGACCGCGCCATCAAGCGCGGCACAGGCGAGCTGGAAGGCGCCCATTACGAAGAAGTGCATTACGAGGGTTACGGACCGGGCGGGGTGGCGGTCATGGTGGAGTGCACCACCGACAACCGTACCCGCACTGTGGGCGAGGTGCGGCACGCCTTCGCCAAGCATGGCGGTAATCTCGGCCAGGATGGTTCGGTTGCCTTTCTCTTCAAGAAAACCGGGGTGCTTGCTTACCCCCCGGGGTCGAATGAGGGCAAGATCATGGAGGCCGCGCTTGAGGCCGGGGTCGACGACGTGATTACCGATGCCGATGGCACCGTCGAGGTGTTGACGGCGCCGGAGAGTTTTCATGTCGTGCTCGAGGCCATGGCTAAGGCCGGTCTCAAGCCCGGGAATTCCGAAATCCAGCAGCGCGCCGCCGTCGCGGTAGTGGTGGCGGGTGACGACGCGGAAAAAATGCTGAGACTGCTTGAGGCGCTGGAAGAACTGGACGACGTTCAGAGCGTGCACTCCAATACCGATATTTCCGATGAACTGCTCAGGGTGGCGAGCTGATGCGTATACTTGGCATCGATCCCGGTTCTCGTATTACCGGCTTTGGCGTGGTGCAAATATTGCGCAATGGGAAAGTCCACTATGTCGCGAGCGGCTGTGTGCGTACCCCCAAGGCCGATCTCGCGGGAAAACTCAAGTCCGTCTATGACGGCGTGAGTGAAGTCATTCAGGCCTATCAGCCCACGGCGTTCGCGATTGAGAAGGTCTTCATGGCGCGCAACGCGGATTCGGCGCTCAAACTGGGTCAGGCGCGTGGCGCTGCGATTCTGGCTGGCGCGAATCATGCGCTCGCTATTGCCGAGTACACGGCTTTGCAAATCAAGCGCGCTATCGTGGGTAAAGGACACGCTGATAAGGGTCAGGTGCAACATATGGTAAAGGCGCTGCTTGAGCTTTCCGGTACGCCTCAGGCCGACGCCGCGGACGCCCTTGCTTGCGCCATCTGCCATGCGCACCATGCGGTCGGTATCCAGTCGTTCGAGCGTGCGCGGACACGTCGCAGCGGCCGGGGGCTGAGGTTGAGTGCATGATCGGAAGATTACACGGCGTGTTGTTGCGCAAGGAACCACCGGCCTTGCTCATTGATGTGGGCGGTGTCGGCTATGAGCTGGAGGCCCCCATGACCACGTTTTATGAGTTGCCGGCCGTGGGTCAATCCATGACGCTGCACACCCATCTCGTGGTGCGTGAGGATGCGCACCTATTATACGGTTTCGCGCGCGAGTCCCAGCGGCGGCTGTTCCGTGGTTTGCTCAAGGTAAACGGCGTCGGTCCGCGCGTGGCGCTGGCGGTGTTATCGGGTCTCTCGGATGAGGAGTTTGTTCGCAGTGTCGCCGAGGAGGACGTTGCCCGGCTCACCCAGGTGCCGGGCATTGGGCGCAAGACCGCCGAGCGCCTGATTGTCGAGATGCGCGATAAATTACCTACTGACCTTGGTGGTTCAGCGCTTATTCACGCCGCGCCCGGCACGACCATGGCGGTGGACCCGATCGGTGTGGCGGTGAGCGCCTTGGTGGCCCTGGGCTATAAGCTTCCCGAGGCCAGCCGCATGGTGCGTGGGCTTGCCACCAAAGGACTCAGTACGGAAGAAATTATTCGTCAGGCGCTGAAAGGCATGGCAGTATGATTAATAGGGTATGATTTATCACCGCAAAGAGCGCAAAGGCTTTAGTATCAAAAATGCTTTTCTCTGCGTTTTGGCCGTCTGGGCGACAAGAAAATTTTTATGATCGAAACTGACCGACTGGTTTCTGCCAAAACCGTGGATGCATCCGAGGAGGTTGCCGATATCCGGCGCCTGCGACCGGCGCGCCTCGCGGAATATGTTGGCCAGGAGCCGATACGCCGGCAGATGGAGATTTTCATCGCCGCCGCGCGCGGACGCGCAGAGGCCCTCGACCACGTGCTGTTGTTCGGTCCCCCCGGCCTTGGCAAAACCACGCTCGCCCACATTATTGCCAACGAAATGGGGGTGGGCATGCGTCAGACCTCGGGTCCGGTGCTCGAGCGTCCGGGCGACTTGGCCGCCCTCCTCACCAACCTGCAACCCAACGATGTGTTGTTCATCGACGAGATCCATCGGCTGAGTCCGGTGGTGGAGGAAATCCTCTACCCGGCGCTGGAAGACTACCAACTCGATATTCTCATCGGCGAAGGGCCGGCGGCGCGTTCCATCAAACTTGATCTGCCCCCCTTTACGCTGGTGGGCGCAACCACGCGCGCGGGCCTGCTGACTTCGCCGTTGCGCGACCGTTTCGGTATTGTCCAGCGACTGGAGTTTTACAATCCGGAGGAACTGACCCGAATCGTGGCGCGCTCTGCGGATATCCTCGGAATCCCCATCGAGCCCGAGGCCGTCGCCGCCATGGCCCGTCGTTCGCGCGGTACGCCGCGGATTGCCAACCGTCTGCTGCGCCGCGCCCGCGATTTTGCCCAGATCAAAGGTAAGGGGCATCTTACGAGTGACATTGCCGAATCCGCGCTCAGCATGCTAGAAGTTGATCAATGCGGGTTCGATATGCTTGACCGGAAACTGCTTCTGGCGGTCATTGAGAAATTTAGTGGCGGGCCGGTGGGCGTGGACAATCTCGCTGCCGCCATCGGCGAGGAACGCGACACTATCGAGGACGTGGTCGAGCCGTTTCTGATCCAGCAGGGTTTTCTCATGCGCACGCCGCGCGGGCGTCTGGCGACGGCCGCCGCCTGGCGGCATTTTGGCCTGCAGGTGCCGGCCACCACGGATCGGGTGCAGTGCGATATCTTTGAAGACAAATAACCCTGCGGGCGGGAACCCGTGAACGCCGTATTTTCCATTCCGATTCGGGTGTATTACGAAGACACAGACGCCGGTGCCGTGGTTTACTATGCCAATTACCTCAAATTCATGGAGCGAGCACGTACCGAATGGTTGCGCGCACTGGGTTTCGAGCAGGATGAACTTTCAAGCCGGGATGGGGTCGTATTTGCCGTGCGGTCCGCGAAGGTCGATTTTCTGAAGCCGGCACGTTTCAACGATTCACTGTTGGCGACCGTGGAGGTAAGCCAGCGTGGCAACGCCAGCATCACCTTCCGCCAGCGTATCCAGCGTGGTGAATTAACCTTGTGCGAGGGGGAGATTAAAGTGGCTTGTCTCAATGTTTCCACGTTTACACCGTGCCCGCTGCCCGAGCGAATTCGGGAACGGCTGGATGCCGGGGGTGCGCGGTGAACGTCACCACTACCACCGATGTCGCTTTCCTGTCTCTGGTCGAACATGCTTCGTTGCCGGTACAACTGGTTCTGGCTCTCCTGATGGTCGCCTCGGTCGTTTCTTGGACCATGATCTTTCGCAAGTGGTTTGCGCTGAAGACGGCGAACCAGGTAGCGGAACGGTTCGAAAACCGGTTCTGGTCCGGTGCCAACCTGAATCAAATGTTCACGGAACAAACGCGCAAGGATGTCAGCGCCACGGGCATGGCCAGCATCTTCGTCGAGGGATTCCGCGAGTATAAACGTCTTACCGAGCAGTCCAATATCGAGCCCATGGATATCCTGGTGGGCGTGCAACGGGCCATGCGCGTGGCGCTTTCGCGCGAGATCGAATATATGGAGACGCATCTCTCGTTCCTCGCCACCGTCGGTTCGACCAGCCCTTATGTCGGCCTGTTCGGTACCGTGTGGGGCATCATGAATTCTTTTCGTGCCTTGGGCAGCATTGCCCAGCCGACGATTGCCAACGTGGCGCCAGGCATTGCCGAGGCCTTGATCGCCACGGCCATCGGTCTCTTCGCCGCCATTCCGGCGGTAATTGCCTACAATCGTTATTCGAACAACGTCGAGCGGCTGGTGACGCGCTATGAAATCTTCATGGAGGAATTCGCCAGCATCCTGCAACGTCAGGCGTTCGCCGCGAGGGCCTGAGCGTGGACTCCTACCGCAAGCGCCGCAAGAAGCTCATGAGCGAGATCAACGTCGTGCCCTACATCGACGTGATGCTGGTGTTGCTGGTGATTTTCATGATCACGGCGCCGCTGCTGTCGCAGGGCGTCAAGGTTGATTTGCCAAAGGCCACCGCGCATCCTGTCGATACCCAGGACCGCGAAACACTGATCGTGACGGTTAACCGCGAAGGACAGTATTTTCTGGATGACAAACGCATGTTGCCCGATGACTTGGGCAAAAAAGTCGCGGCGATATTACGGGCGCGCCCGCAGACACCGGTGCTGATTCGCGGTGATCGCCGGACGGATTACGGCGAGGTGGTGAAGGCCATGACGCTGTTGCAGTCCGCCGGTGCGCCGAGTGTGGGCCTATTGACCGAACCGACCCGAAATCCCTGACGTGTTGACCAGGAAGCTGCGCCAAAATCCGGGCCGGGCCAGGGCAATCGTTTTTGCCATCTTGGTGCACGTCGTGGTGATTGCGTTGCTTGTGATAGGTTTTCGCTGGACGACACAGACGGCGCCCGAGGAGAAGATTGTACAGGCCGTGGTCGTCGACGAGACGCCGTTGAAAGCAGAGGAAAAGCGAAAGCAGGAGGAGGCCAAGCGGGCACAGGAGCAGGAAGAGGCGAAGAAAAAGGCCGAGGCCGAAAAACGTCACGAGATCGAACTCAAGAGAAAGCAGCAAGAGGAGCAGAAGCTCAAGGAAGCGGAAAAGAAGAAGCGCGTTGCCGAACTGGAACGCAAGAGGAATGAAGAGGTAAAGCTCAAACAGAAACACGCCGAGCAGTCGTTGAAGGAACAGCTGCTGGCAGAGGAGAAGGAGCGCGAACACGCACGTCAAACTGCGGCGAATTCGGCGCGCGCCAAGTCCGAGGTGGACAAATATACGGCACTGATCAAACAAAGGGTTTCCCGCAGTTGGAGCCGTCCGATGGGTGCGGCGCACGGGCTGCAGTGTGTGGTCAATGTGCGCCTGACCTTGAGCGGCGATGTGCTGGGTGCCACGGTGGTCAGGTCAAGCGGTAATGTATTGTTCGATCGTTCGGTGGAGAACGCCGTGTACAAAGCGGCACCGCTGCCATTGCCAGAGGACCCGACCTTGTTCGATAATTTCCGTGAAATCGAGTTTTTGTTTAACCCGGAGGAATAGATTTTGGTACGTGGCAAGCGACATGAGGTCAGTCACAGCCTAAGGCAGGTGGGTTTCTTTCTCCTGCTCACGGCTTTCTATTTATTTCCCTGGTCTGAGGCAAGGGCGGTGCTGACCATCGAAATAACCAAAGGCGTGGAAACGGGTGTGCCCATCGCTATCGTGCCATTCGGTTTTGAGGTGCTCAAGCCGCCGCAAAATGTGTCAGACGTGATACAGGCGGACTTAACCCGTAGCGGTCGTTTTTCGGTTCTGCCCCGGAAAGATTTTGTTGCCACGCCGCACGAGGACAAGGAAGTGGTTTTCAAGGATTGGCGCGTGATCAAGGCCGAGGCCCTCGTGATCGGGAGTGTACGGCCGGCGGGGCCGGGAAAGTTTCAGGTGCAGTTCCGCCTGTACGATGTTTTCAAGGAAACCCAACTCGCCGGCTTCCGCTATACGGTCAGCGCCGATAAGCTGCGTTCCGTGGCGCATCAGATCAGCGACATCATTCATGAAAAACTCACGGGCGAGCTGGGTTCATTTAACACGCACATTGCCTACATCACTCGGGAAGAAGGGCGCAAGGGTGCGCCGGTGTATAACAAGCTGCAGGTGGCGGATTCCGATGGTTATGGGTCGCAGACTATTGTGCGCTCCGTGGAGCCCCTGATGTCGCCGGCGTGGTCACCGGACGGAACCCGCCTCGCCTATGTTTCATTTGAGGACGGGCGTGCCAAGGTCTATATACAGAATATAGCGGATGGAAAACGTGAGATGCTCGCGGAGTTCAAGGGCATTAACAGCGCGCCGGCATGGTCACCGGATGGACAGCGTCTGGCGCTCACGCTTTCCCGGGATGGGAATGCCGAAATTTACGTCATGCGCCTCGATAATCGCGAACTCAAACGCCTCACGTATGACCCGTCCATCGATACGGAGCCGTCCTGGTCGCCGGACGGACGTTACCTCGTGTTTACCTCGGATCGCGCCGGTGGGCCACAGATTTATCGCATGAGCGCTGACGGTGGTGCCGCCGAACGCCTGACTTTCGAGGGTGATTACAACGCATGCGCCTCGTACTCGGCGGACGGGAAGTTGTTGGTGCTGGTAAGTCGCCAGGAGGGCAGTTACCGTATTGCCACCTTGCAACTCGATACCGGGGTGTTTCAGGTGCTGACCGATACTTCGCTCGATGAGTCACCCAGTTTTGCACCCAATGGCCGTATAATCATCTATGCTACCGAGGTGCGAGGCCATGGTGTGTTGGCCTCGGTTTCTGCCGATGGACGCGTGCGTCAGTTATATAAATTTGAGGAGGGTGATGTGCGGGAGCCCGCCTGGTCGCCTTACAATCGTGAACTGCAATACAAGGAGTAAACCATGAAAAGCGGAAGTCTGTTAGCGGTATCGTTTGTTCTTTCCTTCATCCTCGCGGGTTGTGCCGGCGAAGAAGCGGTCAAGTCGAAAGAGGACTCCTCAAAAGGCACGCCGGCAGAGACCATGCCTGCCGAAAGCAAAGGCGATGCCGCCGGATCCGGTCTTTCTGATCAGGAGAAACAGAAGGCTCAGAAGATGGCGGATCTGCTCGCACAGCACCGGATCCATTTTGCCTTTGACAGCAGCAGTATCGATAGTGAGTCGCGCGCCATCATTGAGGCGCATGCGCAAAACCTCAAGGCGAATCCCCAGATCAAGGTGGCGCTCGAAGGCAATTGCGATGAACGTGGCACCCGCGAGTACAACCTCGCGTTGGGCGAACGCCGTGCACAGGCCGTCGAGAAGCTGATGAAGGTGCTCGGGGTTGCAGCAAACCGGGTCTCCACCGTTTCTTATGGCGAAGAAAAGGGACTGTGCACCGAGCACAACGAATCTTGCTGGCGTCAGAATCGCCGCGTTGAGATCGTTTATAAATAAGCATGCCTAACCGTCGTTTAGGCGGTTGGACAGGCCTGGGGTTGGCGGCGCTCCTGTGGGGGAGCGCCGCTCATGCCCTGGAACTGTTTGATCGGCCGCGGAGCGCGTCATCCACCCCGGCCGCTGCCGAGGCGCCGGATCCGTCGCGCGAGACCTTGGCCGATTTGTTGCTGCAGGTCGACACCATGCAGAACGAGCTGCGCAAGCTGCGTGGCCAGGTGGAAGTGCAGGCCAATGAAATCGAACGCTTGAAGACCAGGCAGCGGGAATTGATCGCCGACATCGATCGGCGAGTGCAGGAGCTTGAACGCCGCCGGGGCGCCGCCGCGCCGATTGAGGCGACCACCGCTGGTAGCGCGTCGGCACCGGCACCCACGGTAAATGCTGCGAACGCCGTACAGGAACAGCAGGATTACGATGCGGCCTTTGGTCTGCTCAAGCAGGGGTTTTACGAGCGCGCCGCCAAGGGATTCCGTGATTTCATTGCCAAGTACCCGCAAAGTAATTTGCGTGACAACGCCCAGTATTGGCTGGGCGAATCGTATTACGTCGTGCGTAATTTTCGGCAGGCGGCGGAGGAATTCTCCAAGGTCGTCAAGGACCACCCAAAAAGTCCAAAAGCCCCTGATGCCATGCTGAAATCCGGTTATAGCCATTACGAATTGGGCGAGTGGGCCAAGGCGCGTGAAAGCCTGAGCCAAGTGACTGCACTCTATCCTGGCACCACGGCGGCAAAATCAGCCGAGCAGCGCCTGGCCAAGATGAAGAAAGAAAAGCATTAGTCCTCTAACGAAATTCCCACCGCTTTTTGTTTTATACTCACGTTGTGTCAGGGGGATTCTCGGCATATTTGTCAGGTTTCGAATAATCCTGACGCCCCGGCCTTGGTTGTTTCGTCCAACCGCAGGTAAGATCATCCCGATATCTTTCTGATCCACTGATATGACGATTTCAGTTAAACCAGAAACAGTCAGCGCCGAACGCCTGCGCGTGACGGAAGTTTTCTATTCCCTCCAGGGTGAGGCACGTACCGTGGGTTTCCCCACGGTGTTTGTGCGGCTGACGGGGTGCCCGCTGCGGTGCGGCTACTGCGATACGGAGTATGCTTTTTATGGCGGGCAGTGGCTGTCGTTAGACGATATTCTCGCGCGGGTGAGCGAATATGCACCGCGCTACGTGACCGTTACCGGTGGCGAGCCTCTGGCGCAACGCCCCTGCCGCGAATTCCTGAAGCGGCTGTGCGATCAGGGTTATGAAGTTTCATTGGAAACGAGCGGTGCGCTCGACATCGCCGGTATCGATCCGCGTGTGAGTATCGTCATGGACATCAAGACACCCGGTTCCGGCGAAGAGAAAAAGAACTTGTATGCCAATATTGTTCACTTGAAAAAGAAAGACCAGGTCAAGTTTGTGATCTGCGACCGCACGGATTACGAGTGGAGCCGGGACAGACTCAAGGATCATCGGCTCGATCAGATCTGTGAGGTACTGTTTTCCCCCTGTCACGGGCAATTGAGTCCGACCGACCTCGCCGAATGGATCCTGCAGGATCGTCTGCCGGTACGCATGCAGGTTCAATTGCACAAGCTGCTCTGGAACGATGCCCGCGGTCGCTGACATGGAAAAAAAATCCGTCGTACTGGTTTCTGGGGGTCTCGATTCAGCGACAGTGCTGGCGCTCGCGCGCGAGCAAAATCTTTCGTGTTACGCGCTTACCTTCGACTATGGCCAGCGCCATCGGATTGAACTCGATGCCGCGCACCGTGTGGCTAAGCTGCTGGGTGCCGTCGATCATCGCGTGGTGCGGCTTGATATCGGCTGGATTGGAGGATCGGCGCTGACGGACTATGACATCCCCGTGCCGGAGGCCCCTTCCGATGGCATTCCTGTGACTTATGTTCCGGCGCGCAATACTGTGTTTCTTGCCACCGCGCTGGGTTGGGCGGAAGTGCTGGGGGCGCAGGACATTTACATTGGTGCCAACGCGGTGGACTATTCCGGCTATCCGGACTGTCGCCCAGAATTCATTCAGGCATTTGAGAAACTTGCGAACCTAGCCACGCGTGCCGGTGTGGAAGGCAAGGCCTTTCATATCCATGCGCCCCTGATGCTCATGAGCAAAGCCGAGATTATCCGCACCGGTGTACGTCTGGGCGTGGATTATTCGCTGACTGTGTCCTGTTACAGCCCGGACCTGGGCGGGCTGGCCTGTGGTTCCTGTGACGCCTGCCGGCTGCGTCGCCAGGGGTTTGCCGATGCCGGGGTGGCAGATCCGACACGTTATTATTATCGTTGAAAGCCGTAAGAGATCTGGCATGGACAACCAAAGCAGAGCAAAATTATGTCTTCAGGGGAATAATAGCGTTGAGTAGGACGTCATAGGTGGGAGAAGCGGAGAATATTTATGGAACTTACAAACACACAACATGTAGCCCTATGGGGTTTTGTCGTGGCTGTGGCGTTCGGCGCCATCGCCAACAAAACCAATTTTTGCACCATGGGCGCGGTGAGTGATTGGGTGAATATGGGTGACAAGAACCGCCTGCGCGCGTGGTTTCTCGCCATCGGCATCGCCATCCTCGGCTCTCAGATTTTGCAGACCGTGGTTTCCATCGATCTTACTAAATCGATCTATCTCGCGGCGAGTTTCGGCTGGCTCGGGCATCTGCTCGGTGGGTTACTCTTCGGCATCGGCATGACGCTCGCATCCGGATGCGGCCAGCGCACGCTGGTGCGCATTGGCGGCGGCAACCTGAAATCCCTGGTGGTGATGCTGGTGATGGGCATCACGGCGTACATGACGCTGCGCGGATTGCTCGCGCCCGTGCGCATTAATGTCATCGAGGTTACCAACGTGGACCTGGCCGCACACGGTATTCCGAATCAGGGGATCGCAACACTGATTCTCGCGGCCACCGGCATTGGGGATACGAACTTGGTGCAGTGGGGAGTAACGGCGGTGCTGGGATTCGGTTTTATCGTGTTTGCCTTCATGAGCGCGGATTATCGCCGTAGTCTTGACAACATCCTGTCAGGTGTCAGCATTGGCCTCTTCGTGGTGGCGGGGTGGTATATCACGGGCAAGCTGGGTTTTGACGAGTTCGATCCAGTACGGCTTGAGTCTTATACATTTGTGTCTCCGGTGGCGGAGAGTGTGAATTACCTCATGACCTATACCGGCTCCACCATCAATTTTGGCATCGCCGCGGCGTTTGGCATCGTTGTCGGTTCATTTCTTTACTCCGTCGTTTCCGGGAGATTCAGCATTGAAACTTTTGGCACGCGTTCCGACATGATTGCTCATCTCATCGGCGGCGCCTTAATGGGCTTCGGTGGTGTACTTTCACTGGGCTGCACCATCGGCCAGGGTGTTACCGGCATGTCCACTTTGGCTGTAGGATCGGTTATCACTCTTCTTTGTATCATTTTCGGATCCGCGCTGACCATGAAGATGCAGTACTATATGTTGGATGAACAGGGCTTTATTCGGGCGTTACGGCTTACGCTTGCTGACCTTAAGTTGTTGCCGCCAGCAGGTTAAGGCAATCCCGATTCCGTTGTTTCTCTCCCCTTTTGCGCATGAGGCAATGGGCGGCGTTTGAGCCCCGTTTTTGTTTGACAGGGGCAGGACGCCTCTGGATAATGCCGCCTCCCGTTTATCTCCGCCCGAACACACGGGCCGTTAGCTCAGTCGGTAGAGCAGCTGGCTTTTAACCAGTTGGTCGGAGGTTCAAATCCTCCACGGCCCACCA
>JBGPBL010000021.1:0-40445 GCA_041481225.1 Sulfurifustaceae bacterium
CAGCATGGTCTTCTCCCGCAAAATCGGACTGGTTCGACACACTTTCTCGCTTCCCACTTTGCTGACCGCTGCGCGCAATGGTATCTGGGATGTACTGCTCCCCATCGGTATTATCACCGGCATCTTTGGCGGCTATGTTACGGCTACCGAGGCCGCCACTTGCTCCGCCGCCTATGCACTACTGCTTGAAACCATCATCCATCGTCACATTAATTTGTTTTCCAAAATGTACGACGTCTTCAAGGAAACCAGTATTCTGGTAGGAAGTCTGTTGATCATTCTTGGAATTGCCATTGGACTGACAAATCTCATGATTGATGCCCAGGTACCCACGCTGATCCTGCCGCTGCTCGAACAGGACGTGAAAACGCAGACACACTTTTTGCTGCTGCTGAATCTGTTTCTGCTGGGCGTCGGCTTCATGATGGATATCTTTTCAGCGATCCTTGTGGTGGTGCCGCTTATCCTGCCGTTGGCGCGACACTTTGGAATCGATCCCGTGCATCTTGGCATCATCTTCCTGGCCAACCTTGAGATCGGTTATCTCCACCCTCCCATCGGCATCAATCTGTTTCTCGCCAGTCAGCGGTTCAAGGAACCGATACTGAATCTGTTTGTAGCCGTCATCCCTTTTCTGTTGATCATGCTGGTCTGGCTGGCGTTGATCACCTACCTGCCATCCCTCTCGCTTTGGTGGAAATAAATTCAGAGGGAAAAACGTCTTTCAGGCTGTCCATGGAAAATGGCCGCCGAAACGTACGAAGGTGACATGACTAAATCACCCATTTCCCTTTTGAATCAACCCGGCCAAGGGTAGAGCGATCAGGCTTTACTACTTAGTTTTCCAAATGCACACCAATTTGCCAGCCTAATGATATCGATACAACGGTGCTTATTACAGGTGAAACGGGTACATGCAAGGAACTCGCAGCGCACGCCATCCATTACAGCAGCAACCGGCGAAACCAGCGCTTTGTAAGTATCAACTGCGGTGCTCTGCCCGAGATCTTCCTAGAAAGCGAGTTATCCGGCGTTGAATGCGGTGCCTTCACCAGCGCCATCCACGCGCACCGTGGAAAATTCGAGTATGCCGCGGCCGGCACGTTGTTGGAGATGATCGCCGAGTATGAGACCACTTATCTAACGAAATGCCTACGCCAGCACAGCGGGAATATCAACCTGTGCGACGCGGGCATGCAGCGTCGATGCCACGACGTTCTGCCGCAAGATGCAGGAATACGGACTCGAGAAACGCAGTTTCAGGAAATCCGATGAACCTTCCGGGCAGAATTAGCCCCCATCAATGAAGCGAAGTGAGCGAAACTGCCGGGCCTGATTTTCCCGCCAATCCGGCATTCACAGCGCTCCAATGTACGCCTTGGTCGTTACTACGGAACAGTCCGCTGTTCCTGGTCACTGCGTATAACACGCCCTCATGCGCCGGATCGGCCCACAGGTCCGATATGTCCGGAGAACCTTCCTCGATGTCGCTTATGGACCATGAGTTTTCGTTTATCCGCCGCGTGAACAGACGACCAAGTATCTGACTTGCCGCATAAAGCTTGTCACCATTCGGTGACGCGGTAATCACACTCACGCCCGGGGGGAACATTCCCTGCGACGCATTTACCCATTTGCCATCGAGCGTCCGGTAGGAAATGTCTGATGTGGTGGCAATCCATGTAGTACCGGGAGCCTTGCCGATGTCTGCCACAGCGGTGATGGAAAAAGAGTTGTGCTCATCGATGCGTTCCCACGTCTTGCCTTCGTCCATGGATTGCAATGCCCTGTGCTCCGTCAACGCATAGAGGGTCTTTCCATTTCTGCTAAGGGCGATCCGATGGATCGGCTCTCCCTGCGTCGCGACGACCCGGTGTTGCCAGTGATCCGGCCCGATCCAGAGATCTGTCTTGCCGGCGGCGAAGACACGGCCGGATGATTCATCCACTGCCAGGTCGGCACAACCTTTTAGTGCCGGGGCTTCGCGGTGGAAAGTCCACACCTCATGCCGTAAATGCCCCTCGGCAATACCTTTCGAGCCGCAAACCCATAACGCCGGTGTTTCGTGGTTGCGATAAGCAACTTTGACCAGCGCTCCGACACCCCCGTCACCAATCCGCTTCCAGGCGCCAGGAGCGGCCTGGAAACGGTAAAGACCATCGTGGGCGGCAGCGTAAAGCAACTCGCCGTCCGGCGTCCCGGTAATACTTTCCAGCGCCGGCAAGGCAAGTTCGCCGGATGTCGGTTTCCATGTCTTCCCGGAGTCCGGGCTGGTGAAGACATTGGAGTAAAAGGAGGTGCCCGCGATCAACCCCTTCGGATCGCCCGGCGAAAAAACCAATGCGGTGATCGATGGCGTGAAATCCTCTCCCCGGATTCTGACCCAGGATTTTCCCGCATCCTCGGTCTTAAAAAGCCCGCCGACGAACGAGGTCCCGAGATAAAGCGTATCCGGGTGCCGAGGATCAACGAGCAACGCCGTGACGGGGAGATTCGTTTGCGCAAAGGTAATGCTGCGCCACGTGTCCCCGCCGTCTTCCGATCGGTAGGCGCCGTCACCTGTCCCGGTGTAGAGCAGTTGCGGATGAACCGGATCGAAGGCGAGCATAACGATGGACGGCACGATCAGGCCCTTGGACAGGCGCGTCCAACTTTCCCCGCCATCGCTGGAACGAAAAAGCCCCTGGGCGGTGCCCGCGTAAATGCGGCGGGAGGAATCCGGCGCGATCGCGAGTGCTGTGATATTGGAATTCTCCGGCTGATGGGCCAGCGGCAACCAGGTCACACCGGCATCGGCACTTTTCCATAGGCCATGGACCGTGCCGGCAAACAATATCTTTGAATCCTTGGGGTCCATGAGCAGTACCTTGACCTGCTCCTTGGCGAGTTCGGTACCCGATGGCTGCCACGTTGCACCGCCATTGGTACTTTTGAAGAGTCCGCTCCGTGTTCCGGCGTAGAGAACCCCGGATTGAGTGGGGTCCAGCACCAGGGTCAGTACGTCCATGCGGGTCAATCCCTGGTTAATAGGCAGCCAGTGCTGTCCGTTGTCGCTGCTCTTGAAAACGCCTGCCTGGGAAGTAGCCGCGTAAACAACCGGAGGCTGGGTGGGAGCGACGACGAGAGCGCGGACTATGCCACCCTCCGACCCCCTGAAGTTCAGGGTGCCATGCGCCTGTGCGGACGAGGCAGCGATACATAACCAGAGACTTGCCAGAATGACGCTGATTTTCATTGTCGAATGAACCTCATTTTTTAAAAAAGACCGCGGAAGAAATATTGAAAAGCTACTGTCGCAAAAAAACGGAAGCAGGGAAACCCCCTGCTTCCGTCATATTTTGCAGCATATATTTAAAAAACTAACTATTCGTCGTAGGACATCTCGTAATCGTCCACACCGGCGTCGGTGGTAGCGTCGTTGTCGAGCTTGCCAGTCGGGTCCTGCATCTTCGCGTTGAGCGAACGCATCATCTCACCTCTCTCGCTGGCATTCCCGCCAAAGCCAGAGGCGGGATCGTTACGCCCCAACCAGGCCGGACCCGCACCTTGCGTCGCCTGCACCAGAGGATTGCCGGCAAACAGCGACTGCGGGACGAAGTTATTGACTGCCGTTATCCGACCCATGCTCGTGCTGGGAACGACACCACCATTGGCATTGAGGTATTTAATGACCGCGGGTACCGGGAACATCAGCTGGGTACCCGGCGGCACCGTTGCCGTCGCCGGAATCAGCGTTCCGTCAGTCTTCACGTACCGGAGATTTTGCGCACCCGAGGTCTGGCACAGACGATCCAGCGGGTCGCCGTTAGCAAAGCAGGACACCATCGTGTACACCTTGCCTTCGTTAAGAGCCGCTGACTGACCGGTAACGTGGTCTCGGATCATGAGGTTTTTCGTACGGCTTCTCGAGATACTGCCCGGCTCGGCCGAGGTCAAGTCCACGGTCATGGTCATGCCGGAATACCCCAACGTCCAGCCACCGCGTTGCCGGTAAGGATGCGGATCAAACACGGCGCTAAAGTTCTCCTCCACGCGCCCCTTGATCGCCCCACCGCTGAAGTTGCCTACGGCCAGAACTGGGCTGATGGGGAAAAAGTGGTACAGATCCGCTACCGTGATCGGTCCCGGCGCAATCGGTGTATCGAACCGATAACCGTTGGTGATCGCCATATCGGCCACGTTCGGCACCACGTTGAGTATCGCGTCGGCAAAGAAATTATTGGCGAAGTGTTCCAATACGTTATTGCGCGCAAGCGTGGTGCTGGTCGTGCCGACAACCGTATCGAGACAGTCGTTCGGCTGCGTTTGCAGCTTCAGACCGTTACCCGCGGTAAAACCGGCAGGCTGAAAGGTATGCGGGGTAAACGCCGGACCGCACAGGAAAGGCTTACGTGCGGCATCGACCATAGCCTTCACTGTCGGATCCTCAGGAACGGTATTGTCCACGTTGATCAGCTGCCAGTTATAGGCCACCACCCGGCCACCCGCCACCTGCAGGTCCAGTCTTCCCAGATTGCTGTCCGTGCCAGACTCGACCAGAATCGTGCCGGTACCTGGGACGATAATGGCCTGAGGCGTGCGCTCATGCGTGTGGGTGCTGAGCATCACGTCAATGCCCGGAATTTCTTTTGACATCTGGATATTCTTCGCCAACCCCAGCTCCGACTGTACGACGACCAGGTCCGCGCCCTGAACATTGCGCACTTCGTTGATGATGCCCGGCAGTTCCACCCAGCCCATGGTTTCGCGGAATGTGGTGTTGAACACCTCAGCCTGCGACGCCGTGATGTCAGTGGTAATACCGATGATGGCCACATTGATGCCATTCACCTGCTTCATCACGTACGGTGGCAGTACCCTCTGACCGACCAGTGCCGGGGCGGAACCCGGACCGTTGTAAAGATTCACGGCAACCACAGGATAGTTGACCACCTTGCCCGCCGGGAATAGCACACCGTTGACGCTTCCGGCCGGAAACGGGCTACCGTTCGAGTCAACGCCCGTGAGAAGTCGGCGGAACGTCACCTGTCCATAACCGAAATCCCAGTTGCCGGGAGTCGAGACGTCTATCTGGAAATAATTCAGGACATTGGCAAGCGCCTGACCGCGCGTGAACATCACCTCTGCACCACCATGAAAGGTATCACCGCAGTTGAGCAACAGATTGCTTCCGGGCGTCTGCGCACGAATCTGACTGATTAACGTGTAAAGCTTCGCGGCGCCGCCCGAGTTCGGCGTAACCGTGGTCCCGAGGCCGTTGTTTTCATAGATAACGCCGTGGGGTTCCATGTGACCGTGCAGATCCCCCATTTTGATAATCGTTAACAGGCCGTTTCCACCCGCGTTCGCCGAGGAAAGCGCGGGAAGGCCCGCGAGGGCAACCGACAGCAGCGACGCCCTGAGCACATTACTTGCGGGAAAGCATAACTTCTTCATGATGAATTTCTCCTCCAAATTTATGTTTAGTTGCGAACGACCACACCTTTCTCTGGCACCAAAGGTACTAATCCAGACTAAAGGACGTTCCGATTGGCGTAATTATTCCCCCCAACGGCATTGAACCCCATCCACTGGATTCAATATTTTCATGAACTCAATTCATGTCTTTTATGGAATAAAATATACTCCCCAGCGCCATGAGTTGGTCGTGACGCGTAAACCCGCTTCCGCCGTTTGCTGTTCCGTAAGGAAGCATGCAATGTGTTGCCATGCAGCACAAAAAGATTATTCACTATCAAGACTGGAGGAGTTTTTCCTATGAAACTCCGACGCATCACAGCAGGCACCGCGCTGTTCAGCCCCGCTGTGGCCAGCGCCACACCCTAGCCTAGGCAAGTGACGGCAAAGTTACCTTGATCTGCACCAGCGACATACACGGTCACTCGCCCGCCCCAACGTGCGCAGCGGCGGCACCGGAAAGATGGAAGACGGTTTGGCCCGTATGTAAACGGTAGTGGACAAAATCCGCCATGACTCAACCTACACGATGGGCATCAATCACTCGCTGCTCATTAATAAATACCGGTGACACCGTATAGGATTCCGCCGAGGCGTTGTTCACGCAAGGCCAGGCCCTGGTCGGCGTCGTCAACACGTTCGGCTACGATGCCCATGCCCAGGCAACTGGGATTTCCTCTACGGCCCTGCCCGGTTTGAACAAACGTTCGGCGGCAGCAACAACACCCGCCGCTGGCCAACAGGAACGCGCTGGCGTCCAACCTTATATTCCATCACAAAGATTGACGACACCGCCGTATGTAGTGTGACGGAAGCGGGAATTTTTTCTATTCAACAATAACTACGATAGACGTCTGCCGGTTATCTGGAGTAACGTAAAGATAGCTCAGACATCAGGCGTACCAATGCGCGGTGACACGCTTTTTTTATCTTAATTTTTACCTATTAAATCTCACGCGAAAGCAGTCATCTCGGACCGGAAAAAAGAAAAGGCCAGAGCGTTGTAGCCGCTCTGGCCCTGTCGGTTACCGCAATTCGATGACGTGTAAGCTGGGGCGATCTAGACGCAGCCCGTCGGTTTTGGCAAACCGCCGTATTTAGTGATCGGCTTCATCGGGCCCGTCATCCAAAGCTTGAACAATTCTTTCTGGTCTTCTTCGACAAACTTGGCAAATTTACGAATCGGCGGTACCACGCCAAATTGCTCGTAATATTCGCGGGCCTTGACGATGTGATTCCATTTCACGTCATCTATCGCAAGACCATCCACCTCGGCCATGGCACGGCCTATTTCCGGTGACCATGCATCCCGGTTGATCAGATAACCATCGCCATCACGTTCTGGAATTCCCATAAGCAACCTCACTGACTGTTTGAACACATACCACACAGAAATTCGGGCTGAATTGCCCGCTCCCGGTGGCACCTATTACTCCATGCAACCGTACGTATTAGATAATAACTGACTGAAGTAGTCAAGTATATAAGGCTATTGATGGTGCCTGAGGAAAACCCGGCAAATATCATGTAAGTTAAAATACTTATTTCCGCATAACCTGAAACCATTGCCACAATGCAGACATGATTTCTTGGAGAACTCACCATTCTATTCAAATAGCGTGGCATGCATGGGATACTGGTGTGGCGTCAGGAGGGACAGACGAATGAACTATTTTGAACGCCGTACGAGTACACGCATACCGGTCAACCAGGAAGTAATGATCATTCACGGGATGGGTCACCGCCTGTGCAAAATTCATGACCTCAGCCTCAAAGGCGCCATGCTCGACGTCGGCTGGAGCGCGCTGACCCGTGACGTGCCGGTGGAACTGACCATCTCCTTGCCCGTAGCCCAGGAAAAAACATCCTATCGTTTGCCGGCG
This sequence comes from Sulfurifustaceae bacterium, assembly GCA_041481225.1. Taxonomy (GTDB): domain Bacteria; phylum Pseudomonadota; class Gammaproteobacteria; order Acidiferrobacterales; family Sulfurifustaceae; genus Sulfuricaulis. The sequence continues at coordinate 7,341 of JBGPBL010000021.1, forward strand.
CAGGTAGCGCGCGTCACCAAAACTGGCACGGCCATCAAGTTCAGCAAACTCGATACCGGCGCCTACAGCGCATTGCAGCAGTACCTGCGCCTCTCGTAACCATCAATTAAATTCACTCGCTGTTGGCAGGGCCCCGTCATTTCCTTGCATGGGCGGCAAAGCGGCGAACAATTTCCCCGACCGGTTCGATGCCGTGAATACCGGCTACGCTCTTGCCCGCCTGCCAATAGTCTTTCTCGCCGGTGGTGTCCAGCGATGCGCGTTTTAGTTGCCACAGAGACCGAAGTGCGTACAGCGTGCGCATCAGGTGTTTGGTTCTTCGGCCACGCAGCATCCAGCGCGCCAGAAAACCGGCCCTAAGACCCATGCGCCGCACATACGGCGTGGCGATCACCGAAACCGGCACGCCGGTAATACGTTCACTCAGTACCACATCCTGTTCCTGCGCCGCGACGATCGCGCGCTTGTAAGCATCACTCGTGCCGCACTCGGTGGTGGCGATGAAGCGCGTACCCATCTGCACACCGGCATAGCCCACGCGCAGGGCTTCGACAAAGTCCTGCTCGCTGCCGATACCGCCGGCACAAATGAGCGGCAGCCCATACCCGGAAAGTTGCTCGTAGAGTTCACGTGCACCCAAGGTCCCCGCGTGGCCACCGGCGCGGTTATTGACGGCGATGAGCCCATCCACGCCACAGTGGATTCCCTTTTCGGCCCATTTGCGCTCGGTCACGTCGTGGTACACCAGCCCGCCCGCAGCATGCACGCGCTGCACCACCCAATCGGGTTTTCCGAGCGAGGTGATAATGAAACGCACGCCCTCATCGAGCGCGATCTCCAGCCAGCGCGCCATTTTCTCCTGATAAGATCTGGATGATTTTTCGATGAGGACATTCATGCCCACGGGTTTCGTGGTGAGTGCGCGAATGCGCCGCAGACCCTCTCGGAAATCATGCCGGTATACATAGGTGAGCGAAATCGGCTGGATGATGCCGATGCCACCAGCCTCGGACACGGCGGCCACCAGCTCCGGATTGGTGCAGGGATACATCGCCCCGCAGATGATCGGTACCGCGATACCCGCCTGACGAGTAAAAACCGTATCGAGCAACCCACTCCCAGCCATGCTCACACTGGCCCCAGTCGCCAGCAAACCGTGGTGCGCGCCACGACATCGCCTTCACGATCGCGGATATCGGCCTGCACTACAAACTCCTGGTCTTCGCCACGCGCCTCCGGCACCACACAGTTCGTTTCCGCCACCAGCCGTCCGCGTGCCTTCTTCATATATTCAGTGGTCAGTCGCACCACGATGCCACGGGTGGAGGGCGGCAGGCCCGTCAGCACCGCCAGTCCGCTGGTCACCTCACCCAGATTGGCAAGCGCGATGGCATGAATGCAATTAAGGTGGTTGCGTACCCGCCGCTGGTCACGCAGTTCCACACGCGCATAACCCGATCGCAGCTCGCGGATGCTGGGGGCAATACTGCCGGTGTAGGGAACAAACCAGCCGAGGACACGACTAAAAAACCAGCGGCCGCCGGGCCAGGAGGAGAGCCGCCGCCAGAGTCGCAATAGCATCGCGCCCGGTGAGGCGCGGGCGGTGGCCATCAGAAATCGCTTACCGGAAGGTCCATGGTATGACTATATATAGTAGTTTTACTGGCTACCCGCTATAGCGCCGAACCGATGCGGTAGGGTCATCAACCTGAAACGGCCTCAGCGATTCAGTTCGTGATACACCGTCTCCGCTACCGCGAGCAGACGTTCACGATCCATCTCCCCCGACAGGGCGTACCCATATGACGCATCGATCCAGTAAAACACGCTGACATCCCCTTCGCGGGCGTAACGAAACGCAGTCTCTTTGCCGTCCTTGCTGTCGGCGCTGATGTACAGTGTCAGCCGCTGGCCACGCGCGTCCTGGTACATGAACTGGGCTGCCGGCTTCTCTCCTCCCGGCAGCAGTCGTCCACCGACTAACTCATATCCGGCGGTGCCCAAGTGCGGCGCATGTACCGGCATTCCGAGGCGTTTGGAAAGCCACTTGGTGAGATGCTCCTCCTGTTCAGCACGTACCTCCACCGGGTGCTGAACTTCCGGCACATACACCACATGGGCCATGACTGCCTGCCGCACCAGTGTCGTGTAGATCACCTCTTCCTGTTGTGTGCCCCGGATGTACCAGCCAAGCATCACGGCCAGCACGAGCGCGGCGGCCATGGCGCCGTAGCGCAAACCGCGCGACCAGCGCAGAAATTCCGGCCGACGCAGCAACGTAGGCACTGATTCTTCCAGCACGGGGCCGAACATGGCGCCGAGCAGTTCATTCTGGTGTTGATAGGCCTGCACACGCTTGGCGTCCTCCGGATGGACGGCGAGATGAGATTCGACCTCGGCGCGGCGCGCGGGATCAAGCTGACTGTCCACGTACGCCTGCAGATCGTTTTCCTCAATAGGTCGGTTGCTGTTCATTTCACTCTCCGCAACACCGGTTGGACCTCCCCTGACATGAGCGCGCGCAAACACGCGCGACCGCGTGACAGGCGTGACATCACCGTACCCAGTGGCACATCCAGAATTTCCGCCACATCCTCGTAACGCATTTGTTCCAGGCCAACAAGGAGTACTACTTCACGATACTCCGGGACAAGTTGCGCCAGAGCTTTCGCGAGATCGCGCATCTCCATCGCGCTTTCAGGGCGAGTATTGGCGGTTGCCTCCACGGCATCGTCATCCAGCATGACCGTAGGCTGATACTGCCGCCACTGATTGACATAAATATTGTGCATAATCGTAAAGAGCCACGCGCGCAAATCACTGCCGCGACGCCACAGATGCTGACGCGCCCAAGAACGCTCCAGCGTATCCTGCACCAAATCATCAGCAGGCACGCGGTTTCCCACCAGAGAACGCGCATAGCGGCGCAGCCGGGGAATATGCTCGACGATCAACTCTTTGAAGTCATCCACAAAATCCACCACGCCATCATCAGGGTTCGATTCCGATCATCGGATTCATTCTCGACGTTGCCAGCAACTTTGACGCGCGCGTCCAATGAGTGACACTCAGCCTGAATTTAGTAAATCTGAAGGCCCAGGGGAGTCCCTTCCCCCATCGCCTTCCCTACGACCACATCCCTTTAATTAATAGCCCATCAGTTTCGGATCGATCTGCCAAACTTCGTTGACCAGCTTACCATCACGATAGGTCAGGACATAACGCACCTTAATGGTGTTTTTACCCTTGAACTCAACGTTGGCGGTAACCGTGGAACCGGCTGGATTGACGCTTTCCTCCACCTTGTTCACGGTAGCCGCAAGCGGCGCGTTGGCCTTGGCAAACTTTGTCCATACCCCCTTGATCTTGTCGGTACCGACGTAGGTTCCGTTCAACGGGCCACCTACCCACTCAAAATGTGCATGGTCGCCATAGCCACGCATGATGTTCTCCACCTCGCCCGCGGCGATCGCCTTGAAATGGCTTTGCGCGTCGTCGACGGGTCCGGCGAAAGCAACACCGGTAACGGACAGGAACAACAAGCTGGCAAGCGCCACGTGATTGGTCTGCATGAGAAGCTCCTCGTATTTTTAGATATTGGGATAACCAGGGTGGCCGCCGCGCGGAGCGCAACCGGCCAATTTCACAAGATCCTGCAATAAATCTTGGATGACACATGGGTAAACACTACGAGGACCTTTTTATTCCCGGCCCGGAAAAATAAATTTCACTACCCTATAATGACCATGCGCCGGGCGGGTTAAATGGCAGACATTTCAGTCTATGGTCTCGTCTATTCAAGCATCCCCATCGCCGCGGCGAACGCCGCATGGCGCCGCATTTTAAGCCACAGCAGCGCGCCAACAACGATCACAATCAGCGGAATCACGCCGACATTCACCGCCCGCCACCCGACATTGTACTGAAGCGCCCCCGCCGACAAGCTCGCGGCAGTCACGCACGCAAACATCAGAAAATCGTTGAGCGCCTGGGCCTTGGCCTTCTCTTCCACACGGTAGCTCTCGGTAAGCAGCGCCGTTCCTCCGACAAAGAGAAAATTCCAGCCCACGCCGAGCAGGAACAGTCCCGCCCAAAAGTGCCCAATGCCGGTACCGGAAAGATTGACGACGACACAGAATATATTCAACACAGCGCCGGCGAGCATGATGTTGAGCACACCAAAACGACGAATGAGATGGCCGGTGAAGAAGGATGGGGCAAACATGCCAAAGACATGCCACTGAATCACAAAAGCCGTATCGTGGAACAGATAGGCATGCTCGTGCATCGCCAGTGGCGTGGCCGTCATCACCAGCACCATGATGCCGTAACTCAGCATGCCGCCGAGTGCCGCCACGATAAAAACATCTTGTAGAGCAATCTCGCGCAACGGCCGTCCACGGTCGTGACTTTCATGCTCGCTCGGCCGCGGGATATCCAGAAATAGCAACAACAGCAACGATACGGCGTATATCCCAACGAGGGCGAGGTAACTTCCGGCAAACTCGGCGTTGCCCAACCACCGGCTGGTCCAGCTGGCGAGATTAGGGCCAACGAACGCCGCGATGACACCCCCTGCCATCACGTAGGAGATGGCCCTGCTGCGGTAATCATGGGTGGCGACATCGGCGGCAGCGAAACGGTAGTATGTGCCGAAGCCATTAAAGCCTCCGAAAAGCGCTGCACCGATGCAGAAGTAGACGAAATTTTGATGGACGATGGCCCAAGCCGCCAGTCCGGCGCCGGCAAGTCCCAAAAACGTACCGACAATGAAACCGGCCTGGCGGCCGATATGCTTCATCAACATCGAGGCTGGGATGCTGGTAAGCATGGTAGCGAGAAACTGCAACGCCAGCGGTAACGTAGCCAGCGACTTATCGCTGGCCAGATGCTGTCCCACGAGGGCTGAGGTGGCAACGAGAAGCGCGTTGCCTGAATTCATCAGCGCCTGGCACAGGGACAACAGGAAAACATTCTTTCGCATGTGTATCGTGCTCATGGTCATGATGTCAAAAGAAAAGCATGCCTCCCAAAACTTTAAAACTTCAGACACATCCCAAGTGAAACCCCGGAGGGCAAATGCAAGCCTTTCAGCCCGGCCGTTGAGTCACTCAGTGACCCATCAGCGATTTTGCTTCCCTGACAATTCTCGAAATCAACAGGGCTGTAATTAGTTTGTGGCATCAAAATCGGACTCTTGATATTCGGGTCTGCGTGCGGGCTGACAGAAAAGAAAGTCTGCACCACCGGTGGACGCTCATGGGCATTGTCAACATCGCGTAATAAGCGCGGTTTGGTGGTTTCCTGTCCTGGGGCAACATCAGAGGTTACGTGGCCATGCGTAAACCATCCACGTACCTGCGTTGTGGTACTTTTGTAAAACTGAGCGACGCCATCTAAGGTGGTGTATAACGGTCGCGGTTTTTTCACCGGTTCTTGTTGCTGCACTGTTGTTTTCGATATTTTTTTATCCGGATTTGCCGCGTCATCCGCGAGGGCGAACAGCGGCGTCTGCACCGTCAACAGAAACAGGGCGAAAACAGTGCCAAACAGACGAAAAGTGGGGATTTTGCACATGAAAGTAGTTCTCTACATCTAATTATACTGTGACCCTTGGCGGTTGGGGGTGTAATTCCGATCAACGCGCAAATTTAACCGTTCATGGCCTCGGCTACCGGCATTTCTTCCATGGATGGAGGGCTGCGCGCAATGGAGTGTTGTTAGACACGCAAAATTTACCCTCCAGTGGCATCTAAATAGTTACCCGGTTTACTTGTTGGATTTTTACTGTTTGAGAACAATTCAACATGTCGGCCAAAGATTTTTTCATGTTGAAGGTAAATACTAAGAACATCTAATGAGCAGCCTCCTCCATCCCACTGCCAGCACGCTCTATGCCGTGGCCGCGCCCGCGCTATGGGGCCGGTGGATATGACATGACGTACGGCAGACCCCCGCCGAGGAACTCGCGGCGGCCACACCTGTAGGACTCTGCAGAACACAGTCGATCGCGTGATGCTCGACCCAATCAGCTAGAACAGAAACCAGCGGGTCATCCATCCGTCGGCGATAAACAACGAGCCGTCGTGCCCTACTCTCTCCAACAAACAGCCCAGTGGCGAGAGAACTTCCGCGGGAGGAACAACCCCCATTCCCGCGGGACAGCTTAAATTTCCACGGTGCTCTTTTTCGAACGTACGGGTAAACGGCCTTAGGGGTTTAGAATTGGTCTTACCTTAAAAAGGCATATGCAGCAGCAGTTTGATAACAGTCCATAAGAAAATGATTAAATTAATTTAATTGATTTCCCCACGAACCGTGAGTATGGATATGATAATTGTGTGTTTGGTATCCATCAACTACCCCAAAGAGTTGATTCGTTGCGCGGGCTGTTGAAAACGAATCGTCACACAGTCACTGTTCCAGCCAAACATTGCGTGACGACTCATCCGGCGGTCTGTGCGCGAACCATTACAGAGGAGAGTCTATCATGCACATGCACATGCCATCGAGAAGCGAGCTTTTCCTTTACACGTTCACTGTTCCGGTTGTGATTGTAACTGCCGTTCTGGCGGTGATGAGCGTCATTTCGATTGTGCTGTGGGCGGTCGGCACATACCAGTTTCCAGGTTAAGCTGGCCCAAGTCTGAAGATAATAGACCGATTACTGAGGGGCCACACAACCCTGCAGGCATGCATTGGTCGGTCAAGTCCTGCGCTGGAAGAAGGATTGTTCATGTGATTCACCGCCTCGGGCAACGCGATAACTTGCGCGCCCGAGAGTGGAGAGTGTAGGCCTTATGCCTATGCCAAAAAAAATTACCCCCTTTCCCGATTCATAATTGGACAGTACAAAATCAATTACTCGTCGACAGTGATTGTCCCCGTCATGTCTTCGTGACCGCTGCCGCAGAAAACATCACAAAAGAAGGTAAATGTCCCTGCCTTGTTCGGCACGACACGCACGCGTGTGACTTTCCCCGGAACGATATCGGCGCGTACGCCCAAGTCCGGTGCGTTAAACCCCATGAGGACATCCTCGGTCGTGAACTCCAGCACAACCGGGACGCCTTTCTTGAGCTTGATTACGTTGGGGGTGTAGTCGAATTTCTTCGCCGTGACCTTAATAACTTGCTCACTCGGCTGCGCAACCACATGGGTAGTCATGGCACCCAGCCCGAGCACGATGGCAATCGCCGTAATCTTAAATCTGCGCACGTTCAATTTCATCACCTCACCCCTTTCGTAGTGGTAATTCCGTAATGATGTACTGCACCTCTTTCACCTCTGCCTCCACGTCACGAAACCCCAAACCTTTATATGGCTCAGCTGCATCCCATGGCAATGGAGCACGTTTCGGCTGTGACCCTGGCGCCGGCAATGGAAAGATTAATGATTTCGCCGAATGGTGAGCAATATGGCCGGTCATGTGGTGGTGTTCCTGGTGAATATGCCCATAGAACACCGTGACATTGCGATGAGGTAGCAGCAGCTCAACGGCTTTGGCCCCATCACGCGTGGCCCAATCCCATTGCGGATAGAGGTCAAACAAGGGGCGGTGCGTGAGGACGACAATCCTGGCATCTCCCGGAAGCTGTTTGAGATCGGCGGCCAACCATTGCAACTGATCTTCGCCAATGCTGGCGCCCGGATCGGAGACGTTATCCAGCACGATGAAGTGCACACCCTTGTGATCGAAGGTGTAGTGGGTCTTTCCGAAAAATTCCTGATAGGCTTCGCCGTGATCGAGCGACGCGTCGTGCTCACCAGGCATGAAGCGGACTTCTTTCACTTTCAGCCCAGAAACGATGTCACGGAACTCGGCGAGCCGCTTCCGGCGCTCCTTGGGGTCATCCGTGGTGTGGGTCAGGTCCCCGGTGAACACCACGAAATCAGGTTGCTCCTCCAGGCTGTTAACCGCGGCAACTGCTTTTTTCAGCGTGCTAGTCGCCTCGGGGTTTGCCGGTCCGGTGTAGCCCCAATGGGTATCCGACAGTTGCACAAAGTAAAAGTCGTCATAGGCGCTGCCTCCGGTAATCTTGTCGGCCGCCCTGGCCACAGGACCAAGTCCGGAGACAAACACCACGCCTCCCAAACCCGCCAGTTTTAGAAATGTCCGTCGATCTATCGGTTGCTTCATAAAATGCTCCTTGTGTTGAATTTGTTGTGTCGTTACCCTGCATGACTGCCTTGGCAACTGGTATATTCCCGCCAGAAAGAAAAATTCAGTGGCGGGAATAAAATTGCCCTAGAGTCGGTACTGCATTGAATGGGGCTGGAGATCTTAGTGGCTGAACAGAAGAAAAGCCGGTGCTTTGAGGAGTTTGCTCTGCCACATCTGGATGCGGCCTACAATCTGGCACGCTGGATAACCCGTAATGGCCAGGACGCAGAAGACGTTGTGCAGGAAGCCTACCTGCGTGCGTTCAAGTTTTTTAAGGGGTTTCACGGTGAGAATGGCCGGGCATGGCTGCTCGCCATCGTAAGAAACACCAGTTACACATGGCTGAAGGAAAACAGGAAACTGGAGTCAAACACACCTTTCGAGGAAGAGACACACAGCGGTGATGCAATGAGTGCAACAACGACCCAACAATCGATTGGCCATGACCCGGAATCGGTGCTGGCACACCACGATGATCTGCGGCTGCTTACTCAGGCGCTGGGAACTTTACCACTGGAATTCCGGGAAATCGTTGTGCTTAGGGATCTGGAAGACATGTCGTACAAGGAAATTGCCGAAGTATTGGCGATTCCCATCGGAACGGTCATGTCACGCATCGCGCGTGGCCGCCGACTGTTATCGGAACGCCTCATGCAGAACACGCAGGAGCCACACCATGGACTGTAATGCAATTCGTGAGTTGCTGCCTGCCTACACAGACCGCGAGTTGGGTTTGCGCGACACGCTCGACATCGAAACGCATTTGCAAACGTGCCCCAGCTGCAATGGGGAATACATGAAGCAAAGCGGGCTGCGCATAGCCGTTAAACAGCACGCTGCCTATTTTGCGGCACCTGATCATCTCGAACACCGCATCAAAGCCGCCTTACCAAAACAACCACGTCCAACTCTATTCGGGCAGTGGACATGGGGTAATCAGTTTAATCTGGGGGCGGCGCTGGTTTCAGTCGTCGCACTTGCCTGGAGCATTGGTCTTTACCTCACACTGCCATCGGCCAGCGATCAGCTCGCGGAAGAAATTATTACCAGCCACGCACGCTCTCTCATCTCAAACCACACCGTGGATGTAGTTTCCTCCGACCAGCACACAGTTAAACCATGGTACAACGGCAAGCTTGATTTCTCGCCACCGGTGAGAGATTTTACGACCGAAGGGTTCCCGTTGGTTGGTGGCAGACTTGACTACCTTAACCACCGTTTGGTGGCGGCATTGGTGTATCACCACAGCCAGCACATAATCAATTTATTTGTGATGCCTTCGACCAGCGATAAAAACATTTCGCCTGAAAGTTTCTCAAAACAAGGGTATTACCTTGTGCACTGGAATCAAGCAGGAATGGATTTTTGGGCGGTATCGGATGTTGATCAAAACCAACTGCGTAAATTCAAGGAAGTGCTTCTAGCACGCGTGGAGTAATGGCTTCGCGTCCATAAATTCGCCGGGCACAGAAAATATGCCGTGGGGCTTCACGAGGAAAATACTTAGTGTGGAAAACTGGCGTCCCCAAAGGGGTTCGTCACCTGTCCAAATGCTCATGTGGCCAATAGCAGCCTGAAGAATCCCGACACCTGACCAAACGAGCGGCGGATGAATGCGCACTCCGCTCGACTTTATCAGTTCGCCTAGATACCACACTGTCGCGGTTTGTTTCAGACACCGGTGGCGGTGTGATGGGGAATTCGCCATACACAGGGCGGCCGGTTCCCCTTCTTCTGCCGTCAGAAATTCACGAGCCCTGACGCCTTGCGTTCGATAATCAGAACATCGCTGACATCGATTTTCCCATCCGGCGCCGGCACACCATTTACCAACGGAGCAACATCGCCATGCGCTAATTGGCTGACGGTTGGTATAATCAGGCCAGACGCGATCTGCTCGGCAAGCAGGACATCCGTCACATCAACTACCCCATCACCATTGATATCCCCGTCATGCCCTAATGTAACTATCTCGTTAAATGCAGTTGAGGTGCTGCCCCCCGCGTTGTAGGCATCACCCGAATAGACCGCCGTGATCGCGTCGGTGCCCACCACCGTCAACAGGCTCGTTGTCAGTGTCGCCACCCCGTTCACCAATGACACCGGCGAACCAAAGTTCACGCCATTGATCTGAAACTGCACCGTCCCCGTTGGTGAATTTCCCATTACGGTCGTGGTGAATGTGACCGATTGCCCCGCGATAACCGATTTCGGCGAGGCACTGACCGTCACCGTGCTGCGTGTCAGCAAGGCCGTGGCGGCCACGTCGAAACTGCCAAACCCGGTCGTGTAGTCCCAGCCTGCCGCCGCGCTGTAACCTCCGTTGGTTCCCGATGTCACATCATGGAACGCGGGGGTATATTGGGCTCCGCGGCTATAGATCCAAGAGGCCGGAAAACCGAGTCTGGCCTGGTTCGCGGACTGAATCCGTGCCCAACTGCCAACAAACAGGGGCGAGGCCAGACTGGTGCCGCCATACTGCGCAGACTGGCCGTTAACCACGATAATTGCACCAGAATAGGGGTCGGCATCGAACGCGACATCAGGAACGCCCCGATAGGTGCCGGGCACCACGCCGTTCTGCCAAGCCGGCTTGGCCTCGTACAGACTCGGGCTGCCGCCGGTGCCGCTCCAGGTTACCTCGCCTCCATAGTTGCCACTGGTGTCGGTGTACAGCGTGGTGCCGCCCACCGCTATCACGTATGGCGAGCTGGCGGGATAGGAGGCGCCGACCGCGGTTCCCACCGGCGAGCCGCACTCCTTTGACCCGGAATCACCGCTGCTGACCGAAAAAGTCTGTCCCTGAGCAATGGCCAGCTGGAAGATATTATCATCGGTGGCCATGCTCCCGTCGCTGTACGCGGCGCTTTCGCACTCGCCGAGCGAGACATTGATCACCTTTGCAATATTGTCGGAAACCGCTTTATTGTAGGCTTTTGTGATATTGGCATTGGTCAGTGAATAGGTGTCATAGAAAATCATCTGACCCACCTGCCCTCCAGCCATCGCCTGGATGCTTTGACTGTCGAGATCCCATTCCGCCGTGTTGCTGGTGTCGTTACTCGGTGGTCCAATCTGAACCACGGTGGGATTGATGGTCGGCAAGCCGTTTTGACTCTCGAACTGATGTAGATCCGAGATCGTCTGCGTCATTTTTCCTTCCGTGATGATACCAACGGGCGTTGTCGACGCGGTCGGCAGGCTCGCCGCATTGTAAGCGACCGGGAACAGGACAGGATTGAGCCCATGGACGCTGCCGGTCAGGAGCACACTGTCCAGCCGATAGTTCATCGTGCGCATCTGATCCATTGTCTGTAATCCTAACACCGACAGCACCGTATCGCTCAGTTCAGGCGGCACGCGCACATCCGTGACATTCGCGATGCCTTCGCGGCCGTCGCGAACGAAATGCCCCAGCTCGGTATGGAAAGCATTGCGAATTGCTGTCGTCGTTCCAGTGGCCGTTACCAACAGCTGATTGGGCTCGATGTGCACATTAGCGAAACCCGCCCGGGTGAGGTAATCCGCCACTGCTTGCGCCCTCTCCGGGAGTGGGGCGTAATCGGCCAGAATCTGGTCGCGGCTAAGCCACCGTCCAAACTCAGGATCACCGGGTGTAGTGAGAGCCCGCAGGTGATTGTCTAGCTGATCACGATTGCGCAGCTTGAGAGAAACTGCTACGTCCAGTGATTCGCTTTCAGCAAGATACTCGCGGAAAACCGCTTTCCCGGTCGGATGCGCACGCGTGCTGGTACTCGTCCAGGGTGCTTGGGCATGAGCTGGTAGTATCTGGCCTAGTGTTGTGCCGCATAAAGCCAGGGCCAGGCTTAGCCGCGCATAGCGTATGCCATGACGTAATCGATTATGCATGGTTATAAGCGCCAGTCGTTTAGCTGCGTGGCGTTGAGGACATTATCGTAACGGGTTTGACCACCCAGGCGCGATACCAGTGCAGCGCTGCCTGATGTCGGTACGAGAAACAAAAGCGCATAAACGCAGGCTGCGCCTGATAAACGCGTTCTCACCAGATCTCCTCCTAATAATTGTCTCTTATTTTGTCTGCCACTTACTTGAAACGAAAGCAGTGGGGGCTTCCTTTATCTATTTATAATTATCCGATAGCACAATTATTCTGCACCTTTTGCCAACAAAACACCACGAAGCTGAGAGGATGAGAGTTAGATTATCTCGCCGAGATGCGACCTAACTAATTGATAAACATGGCGTCCCCAAGGGGATTGGTTCGCCACGCTAGTGGTTTGTTCATTCCCTTCCGGATTTTAAGGGAAGCCACCTGAGTGCTAAAACAGGCTTCCGGCAAAAACCGTCAATGAACGGGCCTTTCAGGGCTCAGCCCAGTCAGCGCCCCGTTTCTCAACAACAACCGTCAGGCTTCCAGTGTGTCCCCACCGACCCTGTGAATCAGGCCCACCGTAAGGGGTCTAACCTCCCCACAGCCCTCATGGCTTAGATCAGCAGACCCCATCCCTCACCATCACACCTGCCAGGTGGTCGCCCGTACGTTGTTGACTTCATTCGACTCGATCACCAGCTTAGTGGCGTCTCGAGGCCAGATGCGCCAAAACCCTTGAAAAAAATCTCAAAATCTCTGTTTTTAAGCGGACTCAAAAGCGGACTTCAAATAGGACAAATATCATCTTTGTATATATATAACTATATGATATATATTTACATATGGCTAAAAAAGAACCGGACTTAAAAGAGGACATTAAAACGGCGAAGGACCGTGGCGAAACGTTCTCTCTGATGGAACCGCTACTGATCGGTGATAGTTCGCGCCACCGCACCTCTCTAACCGATCTCGCCCTTGATCTGGCGCAAAAGAGCGCCGGCTTCCGGCGCTCCCTACCCGAAAGCCTGCTGGCCTCGCTTGCCGATCTCGTGCGGGCGATGAACTGCTATTACAGCAACCTGATCGAAGGGCACGACACACACCCTATAGACATCGAGCGCGCTCTCAAAAACGACTACAGCAACGACGCAAAGAAGCGCGATCTCCAGCTGGAAGCAAAAGCCCACATCACGGTCCAGCAATGGATCGACAAAGGCGGACTCAAAGATCGCGCCCTCACGGCGGATGCCATCTGCGAGATCCATCGGCGCTTCTGCGAACTGTTACCCGACGATTTGCTATGGATCGAAGACCCAACGACGAAAGAACGCCTGAAGGTGGTCCCCGGCGAACTGCGCCAGCGCGATGTCGAGGTCGGCACCCACATTGCGATCAGCCCAAGCGCCCTGCCGCGCTTTCTGCAACGCTTCGAAGAGGTCTATGGCAAACTCGGAAAAACGGAGACCATCCTCGCATCCGCCGCGGCGCATCACCGCCTGTTGTGGATTCATCCGTTTCTCGACGGCAACGGCCGCGTCGCCCGCCTACTGTCGCACGCCACGCTGCTCGACGCACTCGGTACCGGAGCGGTCTGGTCGATTGCCCGCGGCCTTGCCCGCAATGTGCAGGAATATAAGGCCCACCTCGCCGCCTGCGATCTGACGCGCAGCAACGATCTCGACGGCAGAGGCCACCTCAGCGAAGAGAACCTGGCTGACTTCACGCGGTTTTTCCTCACAACCTGTACCGATCAGGTCTCCTTCATGGAATCCCTGGTACAGCCTGATCGCCTGCGCACGCGTATATTGCTATGGGCCGAAGAAGAAATCAGGCTCAACCATCTGCTGCCCAAATCCGGCAACATCCTCGAAGCCGTTCTCTACCGCGGCGAAGTTCCGCGTGGCGACATCGCCGATATCGTCGGCACCGGCGACCGCCAGGCCCGCCGCATCGTCTCCGTCCTGCTCGAGCAAGGTGTGCTCACCTCTGAGAGCACGCGCGCTCCCCTGCGCCTCGCCTTTCCTGCCGCGTTAGCGTCGCGCTGGATGCCAGGACTGTTTCCCGAAAGGACAGGCTGAGATGCGCTCCTGTCACGGCCCGTGGAGCAATGTGTGGTCCCTTGAGCGCGTCTAGCAGCGATGTTGGCGCCGAGCGAAAAATGACCACCTGTGCCAACAAAGCACTGACCAGCTGATCGCACCATAACAGCTTGCTTTTGTTTAATTTCTATCGGTTCAGAATTGGTCAATCGGCATAATGCCCAGTATTTGATCAATTCCCAGCCGGCGCCAACAGGTCAGGCCACCGTGTGTATAAGCATGTCTCTGGAAAACAGCATCGAGCGTCGAGCCTCTGGTTGACTCACGGCGCGCCTCCTCCCGCAGCACATCTTTAAAACCATCAGGCGCGCGCTTTCAGCGCCTTGCGTAGGGTCCACATATCAATGAAACCAGAGTCAGTGGTAAACCATCTCTGCCCGCCGATTCTGGGACCAGCAGAACTCCATATGCTCGGAGCACAGCGGCTTCGTCTTGCCGTAGGAAACGGTCTTAATCCGGGGTGCAGCCACACCCAGTGATTTCATCATTTGTTTGATAGCCACCGCCCGGCGCTTGCCCAGAGCAAGGTTATACTTGAGCGTTCCACGCTCGTCACAATTACCCTCGATGGTGACTTTGATCTTGGGATTGGCCTTGAGATGACCCGCCTGCGCCTCAATAATGGCGCGGGCCTCCTGATCAATGGCACTGCTGTCAAAGGCAAAGTGTACCCGGTGCTGGGCAAGCAGTGCCGCATGGCGCTGTTCCTGCTCGGTGGGGGCGGTGGTCGTCATCTCCGCAATGGGTTTGGTAAGCGTGCTTTTCATTTCCACCTGGGCAGGGGTGGGTTGCGGTTTGACTGCTTCCTCACCGCCGCAACCGACCAGTACCAGCGTCGTCAGCAGCGAGGCAGTTAATAAGTGATGGGATTTCATAAATACTCCTGTTCGATTAAGGTGACTCAGAATAGACACACGTTGCTAAATAGCTGACAGCGGCTGAGGTGGCTGCTGTTTTATATTTATGTTACTCAGAGCAATCAACGTTTCCATGTTGGCATCAGACTGAAAATAGCTCATCTGGGAAACGTGGCAAAGCATCCGGCAAGTTTAGTCCGCACACAAGGCGGATCAATTACTGACGCAAGCCAGCACACAACCGATGTGTCAGGCCGAGAAGTCAAATGATGATCCTACGCTCGTTGCAAGATCTTTCGCGGTTTCTGGATATTGTCCTCCCGATAGCTATCGTGCAATATTTTCGGGGCGCGATCCGCATTGTACAGCACGACAATGAGAGCAATCGTGGCCAGCAGCATGAAATACGGACCGAATAGCCAGAACACCAAAGGCACAGAGAAGTAGTAGGCGCGCATGCCAATGCTGTAGTATCTTCCAGCGCTGTTCAGATGCATGGCCACATGTTGTGGCGAGATAGAGTGGTGATTAAGGGATATTGGCACGTTGACCATGTACCCGACATGGTTGTAAATTCTGATAGACATGGCAAAACTAAAAAACGCCGCAAACATGTCCATTAGCAGGAACATAAGTTTTACCAACCATAATCCTGACTGTTTTGCTGCCATGTTATTGAGTGTGTGCCAGGTTTCACCCAGTTTGTCCCCTTGGCTACTCAGCGTCAGAACGCCGATTATTAGCAAAATTGCGGTGGAGGCGAGAAAGGTGGCGGCCATCGTGGAGTTTCTGAGAGTCTGGACCGGAATCACGTCTGGTTTGCCAGGCTTCATCATGGTTTCCACCCAGGCAGTGCGCGCAATGGCGTTTACGGCCTGGATGGAATAAGAAGGATCCTTGCGAGTCTGTTTGATCAGATACATGTGATAGAGCACAAGCAGCGCAGTGCTCATGCTAAGACTGAAGAAATCAACAGAAAATATATCGTCAATAGAAAACACTGTTCACTCCAGTAAAATAGTGTCGCATCGTTGCTTCCAAGGCCTTCAATTTAAGCCCGCATGCATGTTTCCACGGTCCTCAATTTCGCGATCTTGTGTTTCGGACCCGACCCTAAGAACCCGATAAATTCGGGGCTTTAATGGCTTGCAGGAGACCCTGCGTCACCGGGTCGTGCCTGTCCACTTTCATGAATATAGTCGGCAGCGTGTATAGGAAACGTCAAGGAAGAATCAATATTACGTTGAGTTAAGATCTGACGAGGCAGCGAATACCAGTTGTGCTACGGTTCCCTGGCCATGGTGACTGTTGATGGCGATGCTCCAGCCATAGTAATCACAGATTCGCCTGACGAGCGAGAGTCCGATCCCTTCGCCTTGGCTGTTCGGACCCCTATAGTGGCGCTGGAACACCCGATCCAGCTCATCGATTGGGATGCCAGTTCCGCTGTCGGTGATGGTCACGTGGTCCTCGTCCAGGCGGATTCTTATTTCACCACGCTCCGTATAGACGAAGGCATTACGAATTAGGTTGCCGAGCACAATGGAAAGCAGAGTGCGTTCCGTGGGTAGGTGCACTGGTGCGTGCAACTCGATCTCAACCCGCGCGGTCTTGCCTTGGAGAAGATGACGGTGTTTTTCGACCGTGTCCCGTAGCACTTCCGCCACCGAGCAGGGTTTGTCGGCTCTGGCGGCTGCCCGATCTTCGCGCGCCAGGAGCAACAGTGCCGTGGTGATTTGGGTCGCATCGACCACCGCTCGATCCACGCGTGCCATTCGTTCTCGGCATCTATCCGGCAAGCTTGGATCGGAGAGAATAATTTCAGAGGCGCCCTGGATGATGGCGAGCGGTGTACGTAGCTCGTGACTTACGTCAGCGGTAAATTCCCGTTCCCGTTCGATAAAACTCTGCAGACGTGCATGGTGATGGTCAAACGCTTGGGCCAACTCACCCACTTCGTCATCGGGAAAGTCCGGTGCTAGCGAAGTGGGGTGATCATCGAGATTAAGCCCGCGAACGTGTTTGGCGAGCACCGTTACGGGTGAGATCACCTGACCCGCCAACCATAAGCCGCCCATGGCCGACAGTAGGATCATGACAAGGACGCCGGCGCCAAGATAGAGAACGAAACGGTCCTCACGGAGGCGTTGCCGTGTTTCGTTGAAGAGTATGAAGTAGCGTGTCGTATCCCGATCCATCACGGCGACACGGTAGGGAGTGCCGTGATAATTCAGATGGTGCTGTCCCGGGGGCAAGGCCTGTACTTCGGCCGGAACATCGGGTTCGTTTTCCGTGTGCGGCAGCACGTAGCCGAGCACGGTCGCGGTTGCGGGTGGCGCCGAATGGGGATTGTGCGCGCGCCGTGCGAGATAGTCCTGCATCTCTGCCGTCAGCGTTTCGTCGATCAGGCGCCGTTCAAGATCGTGCGCGGTGTAATAGAGTCCCGTCCCGAGCAAAATGCTGACCAGTCCGCCGAACATTGCGAACGTGAACGCCACACGGTAACGCAGGCTACGATGAAACCGCATCCGGCTCAACGAGCTGATAACCCACCCCGCGCAGTGTGCGTAGTAGTGGTTGTTCCGGGGGTTTGTCTACCTGACTGCGTAGGACGTGCATGTGCGAACGCAATACGTCACTGTCGGGCGGTGAATCTCCCCAGATCGTCTGCTCAATATCCCGCCGCCAGACCACCTGTGGTGATCGTTTCATGAGAATCTCTAATATCTTCATGGGAATCGGCGGAAGCTCTAACAATCTGTTGCCGCGGGTCACCCGCCGGGTTCCAGGATCGAAACACAGATCAGCCACCTGGAACAGCCGTGGCTGACTGCGGCCGCTCGTGCGCCGGCCCAGCGCCTGCAGACGTGCCTCGACCTCGCGCAGGGCAAACGGTTTCACTACGTAATCATCGGCGCCTGATCCCAGACCGGTGACCTTGTCATCCAGCGAATCGCGTGCGGTGAGCATGAGTACCGGTGTTTCCTTGCCGCCTTCTTCGCGCAACTTGCGGCAGAGCGTGATGCCGTCCATTCCCGGTAGGATGAGATCAAGAACAATGGCGTCGTAGTCGTTGACGAGTGCCAGGTGTAGCCCCGTAATGCCATCGCCGGCGGCATCCACGGTGTGACCGTGGGTCGCCAGATAATCATATAGATTAGCTGCCAGGTCACGGTTGTCTTCAATTATCAGGACACGCATTTTCTTGTGAGCGAAATAAGGCGCCCACTCTAGCGGGCCATGAAGAATAATGCCTAATTTTCTACCTCTAACCTCGACCAGACAAGACTCCTTAACCCGTAAAAGTAATGATATATCTGCTGCCTGCGATAGTTACGGAAAATACCGCCATTGGCTGTTTCTCAGAAGGGTGATGGATTGGTGTCAGGGGTCATTCTCGTGAGGGTTTCCCTCTGGATACCCATTGGTGCGAATCCGGACTTGGCACCGGTGGCTCACCAGTATTTTATCGATCAGAGGCAAGACACAAGAGCTTATTGCTTTAACTGTGCTGACGCCTATTTCTACGATGCTAGGCGTCGCAGATGGACGTTTGCGGAGAATACGAGATTGAGTCGAGGCTATTTGTTGTAGTGCCGGGATTTGAGGCCACGTCTAATGCTCGTGAATGAGAGACACGGGTATCGGGGAGAGACGGGCAACGTCTCTGGCTACGCTGCCTCGCAACGTGAGATGCAGCCCACAACGCCGATTGGTTCCCATCACAATCAAATCGGTCGGAATGGACTTAGCATGGTCCACGATCATGTCGGCAACTCGGCGACCAATCGTTTGGATTTCTAGCAAGTTGGTCTCTGCTTCTATTCCAAAACCGCTAGCTACGGCACGGGCTTTTGCCAGGATACGCTGACCCGATGTGCGACAGGACTCGAAGAATTTATTAAGACTCCGTGAATCCACGTACAGATTAAGGGTGACCTCGTTGACCACATGGACGATACGCAATCGCGCACGCCGGTCCTGTGCCAGCTTAATTGCCTCCTTAAGGGCCAAGTCTGAAATATTGCTTCCGTCTACAGCTACCAAGATGCGCTGATTCATGACATTGCTCCTGATTCAGGTTTGACTGCCGCAGTCGGTGGACGTCTGTGCCGATCATCGGCACCAATAGTATGGGTCGCTGCCGCCGCTAATCGGTTAAGGCGGCTAGGCGGAAAATAGCGAATCGCCAGACGCCGGACACATAAATTTCCGCAGGGCCAACATGCCCAACCAGCAGGCACCAACGATATGTCGTGGCAATGTAGTCATCTGTGTTGATCCACCATGCGTGGCAGCTCGACGCGCTGCTTGAGACGCGCATAAAAATAGCCGACTAGATGTATAGATAACGTCAAGGAACAATCAAGATTACGTCATGTAGGATCGGGTGAGACGGTAAGCCGCCCGAATGCTCCCATACGCTTATTTCCAAAGGGCCAGTTCGGCAGCGACCCACAAGCAGGTCTATCAGGTTCCCGTGAATACCCAATCACGTCGCCACCGGTGGCTAGAACACCCCGCAACCATGATAATTCCACGCGTGCCATGTGTTTTCAGGAATTAAAACATTGCCATCCAATACCGATGCAACTATCTGTGCCTAAGGACGCTCTAACCGGTTTCAACCTGAACGGTCAGCCAGAATAACCGCTCTATTCATTGTGATCCTGACCGCGACAACAGTTCGGCCTTGAACAAGGGAGAGAAACTCAGATGGGGAAGACCCGCCTCGAAGCCTTCAGCGATGGGGTACTCGCCATCATCATCACCATCATGGTGCTGCAATTAAAGGTTCCACACGACCATGAAATTACGGCACTGACTCCGCTGCTGCCCGTCGTTCTGAGTTACGTTTTAAGTTTTGTGTATGTCGGTATCTACTGGAATAACCATCACCACATGCTGCATACCGTAGGAAAGGTCAGTGGCGGGATCCTGTGGGCCAACCTGCATTTATTGTTCTGGTTATCGCTGCTTCCCTTCGCCACCGCCTGGATGGGTGAGAATCATTTTGTTCCCGTTCCCGTGGCATTGTACGGGGTGGTGTTACTGATGGCGGCCACGGCCTACTGGCTACTGCAGGAGATGATTATTGCCAGCCAGGGCAAGGGCTCGCTGCTTGCCCGTGCCGTGGGCAAAGACCTCAAGGGCAAATCGTCGCTTCTCATTTACGCGCTCGCCATTCCGCTGGCCTTCCAGGACGCATGGATATCAAAGATCTTGTATATATTCGTAGCACTACTATGGCTTGTCCCGGATCGCCGCATTGAGCGGGTGCTTGAGGTACTGCAATAGCAACGCACAGCTATGACACTGGATGAACCGAAATGAGATGGCTTAACTCTTCTGACTTTCTGGTAGACAGTTTCTTCCCCGGCTGGCACCGTTGGGCCGCATTCTCAATCGGCGTCGGCGCAGTCTTACTACTGGGTGCTTTACGAACAGAAACCGATGCCGAGTTCGCCTTTGCCTCCCTGGCGCTGCTGCCGGTACTCGCCATCGCGTGGGTCGGTGGGAAAAGAGACGGTTTGTTACTGGCTCTCCTTGCGGCAGTAATGTGGGCAGTAAGCGATATCACATCCGAGCGGCAATTCAGTTCCACCTGGATACCATGGGTCAATGCCATCACCCGTTTGTTGACCTACAGCCTGGTTGTTCTTCTTGCCGTGCAGGTTCGCCAACAACTAGAGAGACTGCATGAGTTAGCAACCCGAGATGGGCTGACCGGTCTTATCAATCGCTCGACATTTCTCAGAATTGGGGGTCGGGCAGTCGAGCGGTCAAAACGCTATGGACATTCCTTGGCGGTTGTTTTTCTGGATCTGGATAACTTTAAACAGCTTAACGATAGCCAAGGTCATGATGCCGGTGATGAGGCATTACGAATGACCGCGGAGGCAATGCGTGGTGTCTTGCGTGCCAATGACCAAATTGCACGTTTGGGAGGGGATGAATTTGCCGTTTTGTTGCCCGAGATCGACCACGATGCGGCAATTGAAGCGGGCAATAAGATTTTATCCGCGGTAAATGATGCACTTCGGGCTAATTCGTCCGTGCAGGCAAGTATCGGCGTCGCTTGGTTCGATGAAGCCGATTGCACATTCTCTGAAATGCTAAAAGTGGCCGACCACTTGATGTATGAGGTCAAGAGAAGTGGCAAGGGTAATTTGCGCTCACTAAGGCCTGTTCACCGAGTGGAACTTCAAAGGTAGGGGGTACGCAATGATTCTACCGTTCATCCTGGGATGACAAATCCATCAGTAATATTGGTGTCCCCAAGGGGATTTGTTCGCCACGCTAGTGGCTTATTCGTCCCCTTTCGGGTCTTGAAGAAAGCTGCCTGAAAGCCTCAAACCACACACAGATCTGTATGCCCGGCCAATTACAGCCAAAATGCCGGCTCCAGTTACTCTGCATTCTTGGGCGAGTGGGAAATTGCCAGGGGCAGAATTTATCTAATTTTTTTCGTGAGATTCTCGCTATGCTACCGTGACTATACGCTGCCCACCCCCTGCTTATCCTCGATTCCTTGCCTATTATACCTTTTCAGGTATACTCAAAAAGTGACCGTGTAACCAGAAAAGCCGCTCGCGTGGGTAGGGAGCAGCAAGCGGGACCTGATGGCAATGCCGGTTCCTATCCGGAAGTTTTTCGGTCACGCCTTGGACTTTGCCCAGCGAGGCGACAAGCATGATGCGTCCAAGGTTCTCAAGGGCTTTGGCAGCGCAGGTGTCCTGGAGATCGTCGAGGATGGACGCGGCGGCACCTACCGGGCCGTTTACACGGTCAAGTTCAAAGAAGCGATATTCGTGTTGCATGTGTTTCAGAAAAAGAGCAAGCATGGCATTGCAACACCCAAGCCGGACATTGACATCATCCGCGAACGTCTGAAGGTCGCGGAACAACTGGTAAAGGAGATGCGCGATGCGCAAACGAGTCGTTAAAGGTCTCGAAGTCGAGATGAGTTCCGGCAATGTCTTCGCCGATCTGGGTCTGCGGGATGCGGAAAAACTGAAAATCAAATCCGGCTTGGTTATTCAGATTATCAAGGCGGTGCGTCGCCTTGGCCTATCGCAGGAAGAAGCAGGCCGGCGCATGGGACTGTCACAACCCAAGGTGTCGGGTCTGTTCCGCGGTGACTTCGCGAACGTATCCGAACGCAAGCTTATGGACTGCCTCAACCTGCTCGGCTACGACATCGAAATAAAGGTAAAACCCGCCGCCAGGCGCATCGGACATATAAAGCTTGCCGCCTAGTTAGTCGCTGTCGCGAAGTTCAACCAACCGACGACGTACCGCGAAGCGCCATCGCACGCCAACACCTATCACCGCCTCGTGTTGCCGCGTGAGATCGGAAGAGTCTTTGTGGAGATGAATCCAGATTTCTTTAACTTAATTGTTGTATCTAAAAAATCTGGCGTCCCCAAGGGGATTTGTTCACCACGCTAGTGGTTTTCTCATTCCCTTTCGGGTCCTGAAAACAGCCGCATGAAACCCTCAAGCCACCCACAGTTCCACGGGTCTGCCAAGCACGGCCAATGCACGTTCTGGTATCGTGAATACGACATACCCGGCAAACGAGGCAGATTTTATAGCCTTTCTCTGGGTTGCCCTTCTGTATCGTATACGTTACACTTATTTTATGTTTGACCTGATCCGGTACCAGACGGCGGACGGCCATGAACCCTTTACAGACTGGTTAAATACCCTCCGCGACCGGCAGGCGAAGGCCCGTGTCTTGGCGCGCCTGGAACGGCTTGAGGGTGGCAACTTCGGCGACTGCGAGCCGTGCCGGGAGGGAGTATCGGAGCTTCGCGTTCATTGGGGTGCGGGTTACCGTGTCTACTACGCCCGGGTGGGCAAGGCGGTCATCCTGCTCCTCGTCGGTGGCGACAAACGCACCCAGAATGCCGACATCGGGCGGGCTGTAGGTTACTTGCAGGACTTCAAGAGGAGACAGAAATGAGCAAACTCAAGGCAGCAGTCTCACACCGCAGCAGACTGATCGAGGAACTGCGCGCGGATCCCAAGCTTGCGCGTGAATACCTCGCGGCGGCGATCGAGGACGACGACCCGAAGGTGATGCTTTCGGCGCTTCGTACCGTCGCTGAAGCACGCGGCATGGCACGTGTGGCTGAAGCCGCCGGCATCCCGCGTGAGAGCCTCTACCGTGCCCTCTCACCGAAGGGCAACCCACGACTGTCGACATTGCTGGTCGTGATCAAGGCAGCGGGTTTCAGGCTTTCACTCGATGAACGTAAGCGCCGGGCTGCGTGAGGTGAAATGACAAAGCCGCGCCATCTGGCTACCGGCTCGAAGGTGAGACCGTCGTTGGTCCCCTATTTGGAAAAGTGTGGCGTCCCCAAGGGGATTCGAACCCCTGTCGCCGCCGTGAAAGGGCAGTGTCCTAGGCCTCTAGACGATGGGGACAAAACTGGTGGTTTGAAAAAAAGAGGTTGTCCAACGCAACCTCGTAAATTGGTGGAGCTAGCCGGGATCGAACCGGCGACCTCTTGCATGCCATGCAAGCGCTCTCCCAGCTGAGCTATAGCCCCTGATTAAGGCGCGCTACTTTACCCGCCCACGTGCCGGTGGGTCAAGCCGCAACTGGCTGTTTCCTTATATATTCCAGCGCAGTATCGAGCCGTTTGAGGGTCTTTTCCCGGCCCACAAGCGCAAGCGTAATATCGATTGGCGGCGAAACCGCCCTCCCTGCTACGGCCACGCGCAACGGTTGCGCGAGCTTTCCGAGCTTGAGCCCCTGGGCCTCGGCCGTTCCGATCACAGCCTCGTGGATGGCCAGCGCCTCCCAGATCGACAGGGCCGCAAGCCGCTCGCGCAACTCCGTAAGCGGCTTCAGGACATCGGACTTGAGCTGGGCGGCAGCGTCCTTGGGGTCGTAAGCATCGAAATCCTTGTAGAAAAACGCACTGTTGGCCGCCATTTCGACCAGGGTCTTGGCACGCTCACGCTGCGCTTTCACCACTTCGAGAATGTCTGGACCGGTGGAAGGATCGATCCCGAGCTTACCCAGGTGATGACTCAAGTGGTGGGCCACATGGGTCGGATCACCATTCTTTATATAGTGCTGGTTGAGCCACGTGAGCTTTTCGGGGCTAAACGCGGCGGCGGAGCTGTGCACATTGACCACGTCAAAGAGCTTGATCATCTCCTCGATAGCAAACACTTCCTGGTCGCCGTGCGACCAGCCCAGACGGGCGAGGTAGTTAAGCAAGGCCTCGGGCAAGAACCCATCATCGCGATACTGCATCACACTCACTGCCCCATGTCGTTTCGACAGGCGGCTGCCGTCCGGCCCGAGGATCATGGGCACGTGGGCATAAATCGGCGGCATAAAATCCAGCGCCTTCAGCATGTTCATCTGGCGCGGGGTGTTGTTCAGGTGATCATCGCCGCGGATCACGTGCGTAATGCGCATGTCCATGTCATCAACCACCACCGTGAAGTTATAGGTTGGCGAGCCGTCGGCGCGGGCGATAATGAGATCGTCGAGTTCGCTGTTCTGAAACGACACGCGCCCGCGTACGAGGTCCTCCACCACGACCGAACCTTCCTGCGGGTTCTTGAAGCGCACCACCGGTGACACGTCTTTCGGCGGGTTGGACACGCCGTGGCGACATTTGCCGTCGTACCGGGGTTTTTCCTTGCGCGCCATCTGCTCGGCACGCAGCTGTTCGAGCCGCTCCTTCGAGCAATAACAATGATAGGCCTTGCCCTCCTTTAGCATCTGCTGGATCACTTCCTTGTAGCGTGGAAAACGATGGGTCTGGAAAAACGGGCCCTCGTCGTATTCCAGCCCGAGCCAGGTCATGCCCTGCAGGATTGCATCGACCGACTCAGCAGTGGAGCGCTCAAGATCGGTATCCTCGATGCGCAGGATAAAAGTACCGCCATGCTTACGAGCATACAGCCAGGAAAAGAGCGCGGTGCGCGCCCCGCCAACGTGCAAATAGCCGGTAGGACTGGGGGCAAAACGGGTGCGAATGGTCATGGCAACATCGGATTGTTAGCGATTCCGGGAAAGACGCTATGTTAAATAAAAACAGTGGCAAAATCAGCTTAAATTGACGAGCAATCGGGGGAAACAGTAAACTTCGCCCCCTGTAAGCGTATCAGCGGGCGATTAGCTCAGCGGTAGAGCACTGCCTTCACACGGCAGGGGTCGCAGGTTCAAGCCCTGCATCGCCCACCATATTTATCAGAGAGTTATATGCGATCAATTGCTTCGCTACGTGCCACACTTTCCGCTAGTCGTACATCTTTATATTCAGTGGGTATCAGATCATCAAAGATGATGAATGTGGAAAAAGCGTGGAAGCTACCTGCTCCGGCTCAACGTGATCAGTTCGCCTTGATGTCCCACTGTCGTGGGTTGTTTCAGGCACCGGCGGCGGTGTGACTGGGAATTCGCCATGCACACACGATAGATAGGTATCGATGTAGGCTATTTGAATCTCAAAGTAGATGCCGTCGACGCCACCGCAAGCCAGCCGAAAAATAAGTTCTTCACACCGTGTTAATCCGCATGGCACGATTCAGCCACACCGTCGCTTCCTTTCTAGTTCTGCTGGGCGCAGGGCTGGCCGATATCGATACCGCGCATGCCTGGGGTGGCGAAGGTCATCGCATTACCGGATACGTCGCGGAATCCCTGCTCACGCCCAAGGCGCGTATCCGGCTGCACCAGATCACGGACGGTGCCACGCTCGACCAGCTGGCTACCTACATGGACGAGCATCGGCAGGATCTCGGGCCTCGCGTCCGTAAATGGCACTACGACAACATGCCGGTGTGCGAAACGGTTCCGGTCGAGACCTACTGCCATCAGGGGGATTGCGCCTCGCAGCAGATCGAGCGCCTGATGGGCGTGCTAAATAACCCGGGTGCCACCCAGGAACAGAAACGTCAATCTGTCGTTTACCTCAGCCACCTCATCGGCGATCTGCACCAGCCGTTGCATGCCGGCGATCATGGGGATCAGGGTGGTAATGGCGTCTCCGTCACCAGCGGACGAAGCCGAGGGCACCACCACAAGAATCTGCACAGCGAGTGGGACAGTACCTTCGTGAAGTCGCAGGTACGCGGCCGCAGCGAGGAGGAGTTTTCCGCGCAGCTTGTCCGTGAGGGACAGGGACGTATAGAGGGTTTCGAGCATGGGTCCGCGAGGGACTGGCTGCTGGAATCGAACCGGATTGCGCGTGATTTTGCCTACGGTCAATTACCCGGTTTCCGCTGTGGCGAACCGCTGACGACGATGGCGATTACCGGTGACTATGCGAGCGGCGCTCGCCAGATCGTCCGGGAACAACTGCTGAAGGCAGGGGCAAGGATGGCGTGGGTTTTTAATTCTGCGCTGGGGCAATAGCGCCCAGTTATTGCGATCGGGATTGAATCCACCTCCCCGCCCCAGTACCGTGGAACCGTCCGCACAAAGCGGCGCGTGGACTTGACCTCAACACGGATTCCGGTTTTTTGATTACCCCCATAAAGCCCCTATTATCGATGAGTGCGAACCCGCATCACCCACCATAATTTATCAGAGAGTTACCTCGCGGCGACCTGCGTCTCGAGCTTGGACAAGAGTTCGCGGCTCGCAGCTTTCGTCAAATCGGTGAATTTAGGAATCAGTGACTTGTATGCCCCGACCCCCATGACGGTGGTAATGGCCTCGTCGGATGTTTTTTCGATCTGGTCACGCCACAGCACCTCTCCATTGACGTCGTACGCCTCAACTACATAAAGTGTAAACGGCCTTACCCGGCCCGCCGTGACCGGAATGGGCACACCCAGTATGCCGCCGACTCCGACACCGCTTTCCTTCTTGCCGTATGCGCCATGAACGAACAAAAAGCCATCTACCCTGAGCGCTTTCGCCAGCGCCTGCAGGTGGGCCTTCTCGTCTTCGAAAGCGAAACGCTTGTAGCCCGGCGCCACGACACCCATGAACGTAGGCCCTTTGTCCATCATCGCCTCGTAGGTCTTGCTCTTCAGCACGGCACTCGCCGGCGCGAGCCTGATGTAACGAGAATGGCCAATCTCATTGAGCGACACGCGCGCCAGGTCTGTGGCAACCTCCTGATCCTGTGTCGTGGACGTTGCAAGGCCGGACACCGTTGCCGTTACCGATACCAGCGCAAGCGTGCGCGGCTTGGAGAACGCCGATGAATTCAGCTGAGACGACGTGGCGCAGCCAGCGAGAGCCAATGCCAAGCCGGCAGCCGTGATATAAGCACTAATACGCATGGTAACTCTCCCATTATTGGGGCCTCCCGCAGGGACGCGGTTTGACCCTCAGGTATTTATGTCTGTCTAACAATAGACCATGACGGCCACTCCGCAATCCCGTGCAAACAGAGGCTCATTGAATATTAAGGGTTTCTTAACCCAACTTTCGCAGAATCGAGGGTCGGACAACGCGTTATCAATAAGATTAAAAGAAAAAGTCTGTATTCCATTATTGCTTAAACCAGAACGGATGGAGGACGCTTCGGGCAGCATCCTGATTCCGTGCATACGGGAATGTATGTGGTCGTTTTGTGCTCAACACCATTACAATCCGCCTCATCCTTGCCTACTCCAGACAACATGAGACAATATCGACAAATCCTTACCGCTGTAGGCCGGAATAAGCGGGAGTGTGCTGGGGAAAAACACTATAGATCGGCAGGAATTGATTCATATGGCAGGGGTCGCAGGTTCAAGCCATGCATCGCCCGCCATTGTCTGTCTTATATATAGTGTCCACCTTGCATGATGTTACAGAGTGCATGTCTTCTGAGTGCATAACCCATCCTCGACAGGCAGCATACAGTCATGCGGATACTCATTGTTGAAGATGACCCAATCCTAGGCGATGGACTTTCCCGTTCCCTGGGCGATTCCTCATATGCCGTGGACTGGGCGAAGGACGGGTTAAAGGCCGACCACCTGCTGTCCCAGACCAGTTATGACGCAATTATCCTCGATCTCGGGTTGCCAAAACTCGACGGACTGGAAGTGCTTCGTCGACTGCGCCTGCGAAACACGCGTACCCCGGTGCTGATCCTCACGGCGCGTGACGATGTAGAAGATCGAGTAGCGGGTCTTGACCTCGGCGCCGATGATTACCTCACCAAACCCTTCAATCTGGTCGAATTGGAAGCCCGACTGCGGGCACTAATACGCCGCAGCCAAGACAGCGCCGAGGGGGTAATGGAGTTTGGCAATCTGCGCTATGACATGAATGGCCAACGTGTCTTCATCAATAACAAGCCCGTGGAATTATCGGCACGCGAGATCGGCGTGTTTCAAATACTGGCGCTACGCGCCGGCCGGGTTGTAAATAAGGAGCAACTGCTCAACCATCTGTGCAGTTATGGCGAAGAGGTTCTTCCGAATGCCATTGAGGTCTATGTGCATCGCCTGCGTAAGAAACTGGAAAACAGCCACGTAGTGATCCGTACGGTACATGGTCTGGGCTATCTGCTGGAGAAACCACATGATGGATAATGTCCCATCACTGCGGCGCTCATTGTTGCGCTACCTGTTGATTCCACTCAGCGTGTTACTGATATTAAGCTCGACAGTCATCTACCTGATTGCCCGAAACTACGCCAATAGTGCTTATGACCGTGCGTTGTTCGATTCTGTCGAGACCATCGAGAGAGAAATTAGCTTCATAGATGGTAAGGCGACCCTCGATCTGCCAGACGTTGCCTGGAAAATCCTCCGCTTCGATGAACTGGACAAAATTTATTTTTCCGTCCGTCAAGCCGATGGCCGCCTTCTGGAAGGCGATGCCGATATCCCGTATCCGTCACCCAAGACGCAGGCCACCGGCCAAGCCATATTTCATGACGGTACACTGCATGGTAAGACCGTGCGCATCGCATCGCTCTATACGAATCTGGATGGGCAGGAAAAAGGAGGGGCTGGCCGGGTACTAGTACAAGTAGCGGAAACGCTCCATAAGCGCGAGAAGGTGGTCAGGGATGTGTTGTGGACGGTCGTGATCCCGCAATTAATTTTAGTCCTGCTTGCTGGTGTCTCGGTGTGGATCGGTGTGACGCGATCGCTCGCACCGCTGGAGCAACTGCGTGACGCTATCGGCAAACGCACGCATCGCGACCTGAGCCCGATTCAGGAAAGATCAGCGCCACGCGAGGTGCAGCCACTCCTGCGCGCCATCAACGACCTGATGCAGCGCATGAGCCAGGTGCTGGATGTGCAGCGGCATTTCATCGCTGACGCCTCTCATCAGTTGCGTACACCTCTCGCCGGCCTGTCCATACAGACCGAACTCGCATTGCGCCAGAGCGATCCCAAGGCGTTACAACATTCGCTTGGACAGATCCGCGCCGGGGTCGAGCGCACCAACCATCTTGTGCACCAACTGCTGGCGCTGGCCCGCGCCGAAGCCGGCTCTTACCTGTCGCAGAAGTTCGAATCGGTGGACCTCGATGAGGTGGCCAGCACGCAAACGGCGGAATGGGTACCGCAAGCCATGCAGAAGCAAATCGACCTCGACTACGAGGGGCCGGGAAAAACGATAACCATACATGGGCAGGCCATGCTGCTTCGCGAAATGCTGGCCAATGTCCTGGATAACGCCATACGCTACACCCCACGGGGCGGCAAGATTGCGGTACGCCTTGTCGTGGGGAAGCACCCGTTGCTGACTGTTGAGGACAGTGGACCAGGCGTCCCTCCGGAGGAACGCGAACGGGTCTTCGAACGGTTTTACCGCGCGGCGGACAATGACGAGCCAGGCATCGGTCTGGGTTTAGCGATTGTGCGCGAGATTGCCCAGATGCACGGTGCGCACACGTGGCTGGAAAGTGCCAGTCCGCAGGGCGGCACACGTGTTAATATCGAGTTCAGAAATCCTCCTGCCCCCTAGAAAACCACCTTGCTCCGACCCTGGCCGCGGCTCGGTCGTACTGCCCCCCTAGGTGGCCGATGGAGAAACGTTGCGGGATCTGAAACACCCATTCGTTCACTACCACACAAACACGTACCGCGTCATGGCCATTGGGCATTTCCGCGCCATCCCAGCAACCTCCTGGATTTTGCCTGATTAACCTACTTTTCTGGATGACGAAAGGTCATTGTCTATCGGCCATATGGCTGTGTTTGTAAGGATTGAGAAAGGAATAGTAGTTATATTAAGCCCTATCAATAAGCACTGACAGGCACATATTTAGACATCGACTCCTGCTTTTCTGCACAAGCCCACGTCGATCCACATCGCATCTTACTATCTATGTAGTTCCGGAAAGGACTCATCCCCATGTTATTCATTGTTGATTTCGATGGAACGGTTGCTCCAACAGATACCGTGGACGCTCTCCTTGAAAGGTTTGCCGATCCCGCATGGCATCGCGTCGAGGAACAGTGGGTTGCGGGCCAGCTCAATTCCCGGGAATGCATGAAAGCCCAACTTTCACTGGTGACGGCGGAACGGGAGACAGTGAAAACTTTTCTTCAATCCGTTGCCATTGATCCGTTTTTCGCCGGATTTGTCCGGTATGCGTCTACCTTTGCGGAAGTGGCTGTGGTCAGCGATGGCCTCGACTATCCGATACAGCATGCCTTACAGAAACTCAATATTCCGCCAATACCCGTATACGCAAACAGACTCGAATTTCGAGCACACGGTTTAGATATCACCTTTCCTCACACGGATGCAACATGCATGCCTCGGAGCGGGGTATGCAAGTGCGCCGTTGCCCGATCGCTCAATGTCGATAGAGGCCTGTCCACCGTTTTGATTGGCGATGGTCGATCTGACCGATGCCTTGCGCAGTCGGCTGACTATGTTTTTGCCAAAGGCGCACTACGGGGATATTGCGAAGACAAGGGTATTACCTATACGCCATTTGATTCATTCAATGACATTCTGGCTGTGATCAAGAAATGGGACACAGCCCTATTCAACAAAGCACCACGAGAGAAACCATGCCGCTTAGCAGCACAATAACCGCGTCGTCGTCCAAGACAGAGGAAATTCTTGCGAAAGACAAACGCTACTGTTCCTATGGGGACACGGTTCATTACGCTGACCCGCCAAAGATATTCACCCAATGCGATGGAAGTTATCTTTTTGACGAACGCGGTACCCCCTATCTTGATCTTCAGATGTGGTATTCCGCAGTCAATTTTGGTTACAAAAACCGCCGACTGAACGATGCGCTGAAGCGCCAGATCGACACGCTGCCGCAGCTTGCCTGCCAGTACCTGCATGCGGAAAAAGTGGAACTCGCGGAAGCCCTGTGTAAGGTCATGGAAGCGCGCCTGGGCATCAAAGGCAGGATACATTTCAATGTGGGTGGCGCCCAGGCGGTTGAGGACTCATTGAAGATTGTCCGTAATGCGACAGGGAAGAATCTGAATTTTGCCTTTATGGGCGGCTATCACGGCCGCACCTTAGGCGCGTCGGCCATCACCTCGAGCTACCGCTATCGACGCCGTTTCGGTCATTTCTCCGACCGCGCGCAGTTCATCCCGTTCCCCTACTGTTTCCGCTGTCCGTACGACATGAAGCGCGACGATTGCGGGCTCTACTGTGTTAAGCAGTTCGAGAAGCTGTTCGAGACAGAGTATCACTCTGTGTGGGATAGCAAGGCGTCCCAGTCGGAGTTTGCCGCCTTTTACGTCGAGCCAATCCAGGGTACGGGCGGCTACGTGGTTCCCCCGAAGGGCTATTTCGAAGAATTGTCTCGTATCCTCAAGGAACGCGGCATCCTGCTCGTCGTTGACGAAATTCAGATGGGCATCCATCGGACCGGAAAGTTCTGGTCATTCGAACACTTCGGACTCCGTCCGGACATCGTCGTTTTCGGCAAGGCCATTACCAACGGTCTGAATCCATTGTCCGGAATCTGGGCAAGGGAAGATCTGATTTCTCCGGAAAAATTTCCACCCGGATCGACACATTCCACGTTCTCCTCCAACACCTTGGGTACCACGACAGCGCTTGAGGTCATGCGCATGGTTTCTGAAACGGATTATGAAGCCAAGGTGAACGCAAAGGGCGCCTATTTCCTGTCCGCTCTGAAGGATCTGAAGAAACGCTGGAAAATGGTCGGTGACGTGGGTGGGATCGGACTCGCGATGCGTATCGAAATGTGTCAGGACGACGGGTTTGCTCCCAATCAAAAACTGACAAACGCTATTTTCGAGGAAGGCCTGAAAGGCGACATCCCGGCACGTGGAAGGAACTACGGCCTCGTGCTGGACGTCGGCGGTTATTACAAGAACGTCTTCACGCTGGCCCCCTCCCTCGAGATCACGGAAGACGAAATCGACCTGGGCGTCGAACTGCTTGAAACCCTGTTCCGGCGCTGTGGCGCCACCTGAGTCATTGAGGCAATCTGCGGCATGAAATCGAATGTCACCATGATGCCCGTCGCGGCCTTGGGTCGCCACGGTACTTTCACGAAGCGCGGGAAGGTCGGGGTGCTGCTGGTACACGGTATCACCGGTTCGCCTACCGAGATGAAACCCCTCGCCCGGAAACTGGCGGCGGAGGGGTTCACCGTCGCCTGCCCTCAGCTGGCCGGGCATTGTTCGACGCTGAAAGAACTGAAAATGACCCGCTGGACCGACTGGTACGCCTCCCTGGAAGCCGGCCTGGATTTCTTGAGCGGCGAGTGCGACAGGGTGTATGTCGCGGGGTTGTCCATGGGGGCATTGCTGTCACTGAAGCTGGCCGCGGATCATCCCGACCGTATCCATGGCGTGGCCACACTTTCTGTGACGTTCTTTTTTGACGGATGGAATGTCCCACATATGAAACAGCGATTTTTATTGCCACTGGTAATCTACTCGCCACTGCGCCATCTTCTTTCCTACCACGAACCGGCGCCGTACGGCATCAAGGACGAGCGTATCCGCAATCTCATCGCCAAGCTCTATGAGGGTAATAGTGCCAATATGCCGGAGAAGTACGGTTATTTGGAATTCCCGGGCGTAACGATTCGGGAAACCTTCCGCCTAATCCGGTCGACAAAACGCGACCTGGCCAGGATTGTCACGCCGCTGCTCATTGTGCATTCAATAGAAGACGATATGGCGAGCCTGGAGAATGCGAAATTCTTGGCGGCGCGGGTGTCTTCCAGGCACGTGGAG
>JBGPBL010000022.1:0-38001 GCA_041481225.1 Sulfurifustaceae bacterium
AACCTCGACATGAGGTCGATCACGATTCTATTTCTGGTGTCCATCAGCCTGTTGGGTACCTACGCCTGGCATGCCCGTCAGGTGCCACACCCCCTGCTGCGACTCACGCTTTTCCGGGTGCGAACGTTTCGTGTATCTGTGGTCGGCGGCTTCGTCACGCGGCTGGGCATCGGTGGGCTTCCTTTCCTGCTGCCGCTGCTGTACCAGCTTGGTCTGGGCATGCCGGCATGGAAGTCAGGTCTGCTGATGATGCCCTCCGCGGCCGCCGCCATGGGCATGAAAGTCATTGCGGCACGGGTGTTGCGGCGTTACGGTTATCGGCAGGTGTTGGTGGTCAACACACTGATGATTGGGCTCACGATCAGCCTTTTCTCGCTGGTGATTCCGGCCACTCCGATTGCACTGATCGTCCTGCTTGGACTGGCCATGGGATTTTTCAATTCGCTGCAGTTCACCAGTATGAACTCAATGGCCTATGCCGACATCGAAACGCCAGACTCCAGCATGGCCAGCACCATCGCGAGCTCGTTGCAGCAGATGTCCATGAGCTTCGGGCTCGCCTGCGGGTCGCTGATCACTGGTTGGTACCTGGGCGAGTTGTCGCAAACGGACCAAGCGGCCGTGACGACCGCGCTCCACCAAGCATTCCTGACCCTGGGCGGCTTGGCAATACTGTCATCGCTGTCGTTCTGGACCCTACGTTCCGACGACGGCAAGAGCGTAAGCGGGAAGGGTCAGTATTTCTTGAGTCA
Organism: Sulfurifustaceae bacterium; assembly: GCA_041481225.1. Lineage (GTDB taxonomy): Bacteria > Pseudomonadota > Gammaproteobacteria > Acidiferrobacterales > Sulfurifustaceae > Sulfuricaulis. The sequence continues at coordinate 753 of JBGPBL010000022.1, forward strand.
AGACGAAGCTAAGAAAACAGACGAGAAAACCTGATGCACATAGCCCCATGACCAAGTTCGCCGCCATTGACTTCGAGACCGCCAACCACAGCCGGGACAGCGCTTGCGCGTTGGGGGTCGTCATTGTCGAGCACGGGCGCATTGTGCGTTGCTTGCACCAGCGAATTCGCCCACCCTCGCGGGAATTCGTCTTCACGTATATTCATGGCCTGTCGTGGAACGACGTGAAGGATGCGCCGCGGTTCGATGTCGTCTGGGCCGAGATGGCGCGCGAGCTGGATGGGGTTGCGTTTTTGGCGGCGCATAACGCACCCTTCGACATGGGGGTGCTCGGTGCCTGTTGTGATACCTACGGCCTGCCGTCTCCAGAGCAGCCTTTCGTCTGCACTGTGCAGCTAGCCCGGGCGCAGTGGAATATCTACCCAACCAAATTGCCCGATGTTTGCCGCCATCTTGGCATTGATCTGCGCCATCACCAGGCGGATTCAGATGCGGAGGCCTGCGCGCGCATCGTCATGGCGGCCCTGCAGGCCGGTTGGTGTTACCGGATAAAACAGGGCAGTACGAAATTGGGGTCGGTTTGAGCTAAGGAAGGTCTGATTAATTTCGATTCCGTCATTCCCGCGAAAGCGGGAATCCAGAAATTATATGATTTTCCTGGATTCCGGCTCGGCGGGCCTTCGTCCCCCGCTTTTGCGAGGGCAGGCTCTTAGCCGGAATGACGAATTAATCAGAGGTTCCTTAAGAGAATAAAGGTATCGGAGTGCATTACAATGAATCACCCCGGTTAAATAACAACATTGAGGATAATGAGACAAGGCGAGGCCATGACTGATATCACTATCTATCAGACCGAAAACGGCACGGTGGAAGTCCGGCTGGAGCAGGATACGGTGTGGCTGCGGCAGGAGCAGATGAGTCAGCTTTTCGGGAGGGAGCGCTCAGTGATTACCAAGCACCTGCGCAATGTTTTTGCCGAGGGGGAGTTGGAGGAAGAAAGCAATGTGCAAAATTTGCACATTGCCGGTTCGGACAAGCCGGTCAAGTTCTATAACCTCGATGTGATCATCTCGGTGGGCTACCGGGTTAAATCCCAGCAGGGCACCCGCTTCCGCCAATGGGCCACCCGTATCCTGCGCGAGCATTTGACCCAGGGTTACACCCTCAACCGCCAGCGGCTGGAGACCAACGCCCGCGAGCTGGAAGCGGCGCTGTTGCTGGTGCGCAAGGCGGCGCAAAGCCCGGAACTACTGGCCGACACCGGGCGCGGGTTGGTGGATATCGTGACCCACTATGCCCAGACCTTCCTGCTGCTGCAACGCTACGACGAAGGCCTGCTGACCAAGCCTCCGGAACAGCGTGGCGGCAAGCTGCCGACGCTACCCGAGGCGCGTATGGCGCTGGCGCGGCTCAAGGCGGATTTAATGGCGCGGGGTGAAGCTACCGATCTCTTCGCCTACGAGCGCGGGGATGCCTTCGGGGCGCTGTTGGGCAATCTCGACCAATCGGTGTTTGGCGACCCGGCTTACCCGAGTGTGGAGGCCAAGGCGGCGCACCTGCTGTATTTCGTTATCAAGAACCACCCGTTCTCCGACGGCAACAAGCGCAGCGGCGCGTTTTTGTTCGTGGACTTTCTCAACCGCAATGCCCGGCTGCTGGATGGAAACGGCAGCCCGGTGATCAACGATATCGGCCTGGCGGCACTGGCACTGCTGGTGGCGGAGTCCGACCCAACGCACAAGGAGACGATGATTCGTCTCATTATGCATATGCTGGCGTCAGGGGGTAGGCCGTGAACGAAGCCGAAACCTCCATTGTCGGTGCCAGACGCATGTTGGGTTTATGCTGATTAGATTATGTTCTTCAAGCGCAAACCCAAAGCCGTGGCCTCAACTCCATTCTCGGAGTTCATCCGCAACGCGTCTTCCGCCGAGAAGAAGCGCGTTTACAAGCGCGTGCTGGAAAAAGCCACCGAGAGCCAGAACCGGGTTCTGGCCCGGGCTGTCTCTGCCAAATAGGCTGTCCCGATCCCGTCGGGATATGGTCCGTTGTTCATAGCCTGTTGTCGGTTATTTTGGTTGCGCTTTTATATTGGCGGTACGGCGTCGATTTAAAATGCAGTAGCAAAGAGGCTGGATGTGGAAGGGGGACGTCGTCCCGTCATCCTACGCGATACCAGATGATCGTCTGTTGATGGACGAAACTACTCCTTTTCTTAAAGAGTTGACCGCTGTGCATCATCCTAAAATAGAAATTTCCTTGCGGGACTTTTGCGGGACCTGGTCAGCGTTGTTATGCATTTTGCTGCAAATCCCGCAACGGGCGTCCCAGCTTTGGTTAATAAAAACAGCTGGTTAACTTTTGCAGCCCAAACTCATAATTGCTGAGGTCGGCGGTTCGATTCCGCCCCTACCACTTACCATTCCAAGGCTGTCCAGCAGTGTTGACCTTTGAACGACGCCGGCCTTCTCGCGGGCCGTGTCAAACGCCGTTTTCACATCCTTGACGCGTGTCCCGTTCTTGCGACAGAACATCCACGGCTGTCCGGACAGTGTGTCGCCCGGAACCGGCCGCGATTACCGTCAGCATGAAGCATGGTGTAAAGTGGCGTGCCATCGTAAATTTAGCCGTAGTTAAACAATTCCATTGAGGAGTAGCTATGTCTCTTCTATTTTCCAAAATAGTACTTGGACCGCTGACGTTGCAGAACCGTCTGGTCATGTGTCCGCTGACGCGCAACCGCGCCACCGACAACATTCCCAACGCGCTCATGGCACAGTACTACGCACAGCGGGCTACCGTCGGTCTCATCATCACGGAGGGCACGTCTCCGTCACCGAACGGGCTGGGTTACCCGCGGATACCTGGGATCTTTTCCGCGGCGCAGGTGGCTGGGTGGAAACCCATTACCGACGCGGTGCACGCCAAGGGCGCGAAGATGTTCATGCAGTTCATGCACTGCGGGCGCATTGCCCACCCGCTCAATCTGCCCGCGGGGGCGCGCGTGCTGGCGCCGTCGGCCGTGGCGGCCGCCGGCGATATGTATACCGATGCCGAGGGCCTGAAGCCGCACCCTGTGCCGCAGGCGATGACTGAGGCGGATATCAAGACCACCATCGAAGAATTTGCCCAAGCCGCGAAAAACGCCGTGGCGGCGGGATTCGATGGCATTGAGCTGCACAGCGCCAATGGGTATTTGCTCGAACAGTTCATCCGCCCGAACACGAATCTGCGCACGGATCGTTATGGCGGCTCGATCGAAAACCGCGCGCGCTTTGTGCTCGAAGTGGCCGAGGCGGTGATCGGCGCGATAGGCAAGGACAGGGTCGGGATACGCCTCTCGCCGTTTGGGGTGTTCAACGACATGCCGCTGTACGACGCGATGGCAGCGGATTACACCTATCTTGCGCAACAGCTCAACGCCCGCGGGTTGGTCTATATCCACCTCGTGGACCACTCGCCGATGGGTGCGCCGCCGGTGTCCGATTCCATCAAGGCGATGTTCCGCAAGACCTTCACACGCACGCTGATTCTTTCCGGCGGCTACGATGCCGCGCGCGCCGAGAGTGACTTGGCCGCGGGCAAGTGTGACCTGATTGCCGTCGGGCGGCCGATCCTCGCCAACCCGGACCTGGTGACCCGGTGGAAAACCGGAGTGGCGGTGAACGCCCCGGACATGGCGACGTTCTATACGCCGGGTCCCAAGGGCTATACCGATTACCCGGCGCTGAACGGATAGGGGATAACCACTCTCGTGGATAGGCCGAGATAACGGGGTCGGGGTTGATTATAATAAATCACCCCGGCCCACTTTGTTTCTAACGTAAGGAGAGAACATGACTATTTCCAGGTTTCAGTCAGCAGCGCAGTACCTCGGCATGATTGCCGTTATGACTGCCATCAGCGTTACCGGTTACCCGCGCAGCGCAGAGGCCGCGCCCGTAGCGGATACGGCCGCCGCCTCCCTCAAGGTGACGGTGTCGCTGAGCCCCGCGCTGGCCAAAAAAGCCGCGCCGAATGATGTGGTCTTTATCTTCGCGCGCGCCGCGCAAGGCCCGCGCATGCCGTTGGCGATTGTGCGCAAACAAGTCAAGGACCTGCCCGTCACCGTCGTCCTGGACGATAGCCAGGGCATGAGCCCGGAGATGAAATTGTCGAGCGTACCCGAAGTGATCGTGGTGGCGCGCGTTTCCAAGTCCGGCATGGCCAGCGCGCAAGCCGGCGATCTGGAAGGCACGAGTGCATCGGTGAAGGTAGGCACCAAGGCCGTAGCGATCAGCATTGCCAACGTACTGTCCGGCCAGAAAGAACCGGGGTCACCTCACGGTTATCGCTGAGGTCGCCATGAACAAGTTAAAGCACGAAGCAGAACTGGTTAAGGCCGCGATTCTCGCCGGCATGAAGTATGGGGAAGAACGGGGCGCCGTCGTGTTTGAGCCGGCGGATTCGGCCAGCGAGAAAATCCTCTTTATCTACCGCCTGCTGGTGCACGATAAGGTTATTCAAGCCCTGCCGGAAGATCAACTCTCGCAACAAACCATGAAGCACAAGCTGGCCATCTGGTACTCAAAGCAATTGCCGAAAGATCATCCTCTTTTAAAGTGATTCATTTGTCGTCCACGGCGGGCGCGGCCCCTTGAGGGAGGTAATGACGCACACGCTACCTGCTTTGCGCCGCACCAAAATAAAACCCTGAATCTGTGTGCTTGAATGCGCCATGGCGATTGCGTAATGTTGTTTTCGCTGGGTTTGAATAACCCTGCTGTCTGCAAACCTTTCCTGTCACGCAGGAACAACTATCTCGCTCAGGATGCCCGCATGTTAAAAAAGAATCAGGCCGCGCCCGATTTCCGCTCACCCAATCAGCGCAACGAGATTATTTCGTTGTCAGATTTCAAGGGCAAGAAGCACGTCGTGTTGTATTTCTATCCGAAGGACGACACGCCGGGTTGTACCATCGAAGCGAACCAGTTCACGGCGCTGGCCGGTGCGTTTGCCAAGCTCGATGCAGTGGTCATCGGCGTGAGCAAGGATTCCTGCGCGAGCCACCAGGCCTTTATCGACAAATACGGACTGAAGCTCGATCTGCTGGCGGATACCAGCGGTGAGCTGTGTGAGCGCTACGGGGTATGGCAGGAAAAGGAAAAGAATGGGGTGAAGAAGCTGGGCATCGTGCGCTCGACCTTTGTCATCGATAAAGCCGGACTACTGCAAGAGGTGTTATACGGTGTCACCGCCGAGGGGCACGCGCAGGAGATGCTCGAAAAGGTCAGGCAGTTGTAATCGTGGGCCTGTCTGGATTCAGGGCGCTGGCCGGACAGGCCGAAGCTTGTTGACACAGTCTCGTTTATTGCTATTCTATATTCTAGAATATAGAACATAGAATGACGATGCTACTGAAACCACAAGATATTCTGGTCATGCTCAAGCTCCTGGCCCTGGGGCGGAGGTCTTGGTCCTACGCGTGGCTCGCGGTGCAATTGGGGATGAGTCCGTCACAACTGCACTCCGCGGTAAAGCGCGCGTTGACGGCTCAACTCGCGGTGCTGGAGGGTGACCAGATCATCCCCAATCTTCGGAATCTGGAAGAATTTCTTGTGCATGGCCTTAAATATGTCTTCGTCCCCGTGCAAGGCGGGATGACGCGGGGTATTCCAACCGGCTACGCCGCCCCGCCCTTGAACAAATACATCGTTGCGGCCGGGGAGCCGCCGCCGGTTTGGCCCGAGGCCAAGGGTGAGGCGAGGGGCTTGGCATTTTCGCCTTTGTACAGTCTGGCGCCCCAGGCGGCGCGCTCGGATCCGAAACTTTACGAACTTCTGGCGCTGGTCGACGCCATCCGGAGCGGGCGCGCACGCGAGCGAGAAATCGCAATCAAGGAGTTGAAGAAACGCCTGGAGCGCTATGCCTAGGAAAGGGAACCCCAACCTCGAAATACTGGAAACGGCCGTAGAGCGGCTTGGTTCACTTGCCGATGAGATGGTGTTTCTGGGCGGCTGCGCCACTGGCCTGCTGCTGACGGACGTCGCCGCCCCGCCGATCCGTACTACGCAGGATGTAGACGTGATCACCAAAGTTGCCTCAGTCGGAGAGTATCATCGGTTGTCGACTCAGTTACGCAAGAGGGGCTTCAAGGAGGACCAAAGTCCGGATGCGCCCATTTGTCGTTGGGTGGCGGCGGGTGTTGTTCTGGACGTCATGCCGGCCAAGCCCGAGATACTGGGCTTTGGAAATAAATGGTATCAGCCCGCGCTCGACGCCGCGGTGCCCGTTAATCTGCCATCCGGAAAACGCATTCGCGTGGTGACTGCACCCTATTTTCTGGCGACAAAACTCGCTGCGTTTGAAGGCCGGGGAAAGGGTGACTATGTCGTCAGTCATGATATGGAAGATATAGTCGCCGTGCTAGATGGTCGGCCAGAGATCGTCGATGAGGTGAAGCAGGCTGATAAGGCATTGCGTGAGCATCTGACTGCGCGGTTTACAGCTTTGCTGAGCATCAGGAATTTTGTTGAGGTGCTATCTGGTCATCTGCCCGGTGATGCGGCAAGCCAGGTGCGAACACCGTTGATTTTGGAGCGAATTACAGCAATAGCGGAAAGCAGGTGAATCCTCTTGCTATCGTTCAAAATTCTGGAACAACTGCAACGTCCTGCGCGACGTGGGTCCGGTGCGTGGCAGCCGGTTCTGTTAAACCGCCCGCTTCAGAAGCTGCCGGACTTTGAATAAACCGTTTTCATGTCGCAGTGTCTCGAGCGGCGTGCGGTTGCCGAGGTGTTGGTGGGGGCGGGTGAACCAGGCGAGCGCTTCCTTGCGGCTTCCGAAGACCGCGGCGGCGTCGTCGGTGAGCGAACGACGCAGGTTGATGTGGTGCAAGGACTGGCTGAAATAGGCGAGCGTGGTATCGAGCGTCGCTTTCATCTTGTCGAGGGCGCTGTTGACCTCGTTGATGGCGTGTTCAAACTTCTGCCGTTCTTCCGGCGACAACTGGGCCAGTTTGGCTTCGAGGATCGTCTCAAGCCGTTGCCGGTTCTCGGGCGTTAGCGTGTGCGTCATGGGATACCGTCTTGTTTCTCTTCCCATAGATTACTCTTTGCCCCCGTGGGCGACCAGCGAACGTCAGAACCCCTGATTTTGCCGTCTTTGCCTGGGTTTGCGGTGCGAACCGGAGCAGGAGACAGTGCCGTTTTGGCAATTTATTTTATTCCTGTTACCTAAATAGGTAAATTTTATATATATATTACCTTATTAGGTAAATATAAAGTTACCTTATTATATAAAAATAGGCTATTATTATTTCAGTTTTACCTAAAAAGGTAATATTGAGGTCATGATTTATGGATAGAAATGAAACCGAACCGCTGCTGAAATTCATTACCGAAGCTGGAGCGAACCAGGGACTGCACGAGAAAGACATCCTGAGCCGCGCGGGTCTGGGAAGGACAACCCTCTCCAAAATAAAGAGTGCCGGCGATACCAAGATATCGACCTTGTCCCGCATGGCGAATGTCGTGGGGCTGCGCCTGGCGCTGGTTCCACACAACCCGGCGCTCGACCAGCTCCTGAACCGTAACCTGTTCGCGGGCAAGCCTTCCGCCCGTCCGTGAACTCCGGCCAGCGGAGCTAGCCCGTGGCGATGGATCGCGACGCCGTTATCTGGACGCGTGCCGGTACCGCACCCACCCGGGTCGGGCGCCTGTTCGTGACGGATACCCAATGCCGCTTCACCTACGACCCTGATTTCATCAGAGCCGGACTGCCGGGCTTGGGTGTGCTTTACCCTCCCGAATTTATCGGCACGACGACGATCCCCTGGGATCGCACTTCGCATTTCAATCTGCTTCCGCAGTTGCAGGCGCTGATACCGCCGCAAGGCGAAGCCGGCTTCCAGCGCCGGCTGGTGCTTTCTTATCTGGAGCAGCAGGGCCTTAAGCCGGCGCCGGGCTTCGACAGCGACTGGCAGATACTGATGGTGTCCGGCCATGGCGGCATTGGACACTTGGATGTATTCGCGAGCGACACGAAAGCCACCGAGTGGTATGGCGATAAAGTGACCCCCGCTCTTTTCAAAATCAGCGAAGGCTTTGGCTTTTCCCTGAAGGAACTGTTGACGTGGATGGATGGCGATGCCCAAGGCATTATCGGGGCGCTCGGCCCGACGCCTTCGGTGGGCGGTGCGATCCCGAAACTGCTGCTGTCGATACCCAACACGGGATGGGATGGCTGGATCGCGTTGCCCCGCAAAGGTCATGTGGAAGGGCGTACGGACATCGTCCTGAAGTTTGGCGGCAGCATTTATCCCGGCATTGTCGCGCTCGAAGCGCTGGCGCTGGATGTGCACCGCGAGGCCGGGTTCGAAGTGCCCCGATACTGGATCACCGTCATCAACGGTGTCCCTGCCATTGCCATCGAACGCTATGACCGAACGCCGGACGGCAAGCCGATCTTTATCGAGTCGCTGTATTCGATCATGGCCACGGGCGACAAGCGCATCACCCATCATTACAGCAGCTCGTTTGACGACATCGGCCGGGCGATTGATCGCTCACCGATTCCGATTTTTTCTGATCCACTGGACGCCAAGAAGCATCTGTTGAAACGCCTGCTGTTGTCCTTCGCCACCGGTAACGGCGACATGCATCTGGAGAATCTTTCCGTCATTCGCCGCGACGGGCGGATACAGTTTTCGCCGGTGTATGACCCGACGCCGATGCGGGCCTACAGCCGCCACGACATGTTGTCGGTCATGCCCTTTGGCGACTATGGTGATGAAGATGAAAAGGGCCATCCCGTCCATGTACCGGACGGCCTGCGGCGGCTGGCCAAGAACCTCGGCATCTCGAAAAAGATTTTGCATGGCATGATCGAGGAGGTGTTGGGCAGCACCAATAATTACATCGATCGTGTTTTTGCACTCAAGGACTTGCCCGACCCGAACAAGGAGCAACTCAGGAAAGTCGTCGCCCGCGCCCGTGAGGATTTGTCGAGCGTTGGGTGAGCAGGATTTTGGCGAAGGCGGCATAGCCTCATGGTTCTGAACCGGTAGGTCTGTTTGAGCCGGACCACCAGCTGGTCGCGGAACAGGGACCGATGGAGAATAATGCCTGAATGCGCGAAATAGACGGTTCCCATGGCGAAGGCGGCGGGCAACTTTTGCGTACCGCCTGTGCGCTTTCCGCCATCACGGGTGATCCGGTCCGGCTGCACGCCATCCGTGCCCGCCGCGCGCCGCCCGGGTTGGCGCCGCAACATCTCACCGCGGTGAAGGCCGTGGCGGCCCTGTGTGACGCCAATGTCGAGGGGCTCGCGTTGCGCTCACCGGAGCTGATCTTCCGCCCGGGAAGGCTGCGTGGCGGAGAATTCCGTTTCGACGTGGGAACCGCCGGCAGCGTCACGCTGGTGTTGCAGGCGCTGCTGCCCGCGGCCCTCGTCTGTGACGCACCGGTGAGGATTCATCTGACCGGCGGCACGGATGTCCGGGCCGCGCCGCCGCTGGATTATCTGCGGTTCGTGTTGCTGCCGTTGCTGGCGCAGATGGGCGCGAGCGTGGAACTGACACTCGTGCGGCGTGGCTACTATCCGCGTGGTGGTGGAGTCGTGGAGGTGCTGGTGCAGCCGGGGCGCCTCAAGGGGCTGCGCCTCGAAGCGCCGGGAGCGGTAAAGGAGATCCGCGGCATCGCCCATGTCGCCAACCTGCCGGCGCATATCGTTACGCGCATGCAGCAGACGGCAGAGCGCTTGCTCGCCGGTATCGCCCCTGTGCAGATCGAGCAGCAGGTGCTGGGCAAGGAACAGGCGATCGGGCCGGGCGGCGCCGTGGTGTTGTGGGCGCGCGCGGCGCCCGCGCTCCTCGGCGGCTCCGAGGTGGCGCAGCGCGGGGTGCCGGCGGAGCGCATCGCCGAGACCGCGGCGCAGGCGTTGCGTGCGGAGATCACCGCCGGCGCGACACTCGATCTCCACGCCTCCGATCAGATTCTGATTTATGGCGCGCTGGCGTCGAGTCCCTCCAGTTTCCTGGTGCGCTCTCTCTCGTCGCATGCGCAGGCCACGCTCTGGCTGTTGCAACAGTTCCTTCCACTGCGCGTGAGCACCCGGCCGGCCGGCGCCTGCACGCGGGTGGACATCGAACCCGGGCCGGTGACTTGACCCGGGGCCAGCCCCGGCGCGTTGGCATTTCCGCGTTTGCCAGCCAAACAGATGCCATGGGATATGAAATTTTCTAGCTACCCCGCGTATCCTTTACACTTTCCCCGTTTCCTGTGTTGAGAGGTTGGCGCGTGACCGGTCCGAAGGAAGTTTCGCAAGCATTGCTCGCCCGGCTGCCGGACCTGGCGGCTCGCTGGCGCGCGGGCGAATTCGAGGCGCCGGTGTTCGCGACCATGTATTTCCTCATCTGGCAGATCGCCACACACGGCCAGCCGTTCGCGTCACGCAAGCGCAAGAGTGACCCGCGGCGCCCGGTCGCGGCTGAATGGCTAGCCGTATTGGAGACGGCGCAGGGCCATGCCTTGCGCGCCTGTCTGCTCGATTATCTTGAGCGTTATCAGTTTCGCGGTGTGATCGACAATGTGCCGGTCGCGTTGTATCAGTGGTTGCGCGGCGCCTGGCCGCTGACGTTGCGCGAGGATATTCCAGGTCCGCGCGACGTGTTGCGCATGCAGGCGCGCGGCACGCGTCCGGTCACGGTGCTGGCGGCCTATCCGCGGCTGCTACGGCCGGTACTGAAAAAACCCGATGCCTTTGCGTTCTTTGTGCATGATCTGGAGCATGCGTATAAGTTCTTCTATTCGCCCACACTGCATGCCGGCCAGCGCGAGTTTCTTACCCGGTTGGACGAGGTGGTCGATCGCGGTGTGTTCGAACCCTATCGGGAGGATACCGGGTTTAGTGAAAAGTTCGATTACCTCATGAGCGACATGAACACACACCCGGAACACAGCCGCCAGTACCTGCGCGCGATTCTGATCGAGTTCCACCTGCGCCGCGAGGGCAAGGCGCTCACGGCACCGCTCAGCGCGGCGGCGGAACGGGCGATCGACGATATCCTGGAAGTCATGAGGATTTCCGCGCCGCTTGCCGTCTGTGCCTAACTTCGATTCAGACGAACTATACTTAAGATAACGATACGGGATGCCCGCATCGTGGCATCGGGATCAATCAGGGAAGACGCTATGCCATCGGCACAGGAACGGGTCAAGTTGCTGGCCCAGGAAATGAAAAAGGCGCTCATGGAAGCAAGAGCCGCCGAGGCGCGCGCCAAGCGGCTGGGCGAAGAGGTGGTGCACGCCCTGGCCGCGGCCAAGGCCGAAGCCGAGGTGGCCAGCACTATCGTCGAATATCCGGTTGGCCGATATGAGTGCAAGGGTTGCCATCAGAGCACGATCTTCGCCCAGCCATACCGCGATCTGCCGGCGTGCGACAACTGCGGCGCTCGTGAGTACGTCGGCGCCGAGCCCAAGGTCATCAAAAGAGAACCGCCGCCGACCAGGAAATATGCGGCCGGCATGTATGAGTGTGCCGCCTGCGGCGCACGCCTGGTCGTACCAGAGAATACCGACAAGCTCGCACCGTGTGATTTGTGCGGCGCCGACAAGCTCCGGCCGCTTAGCGGCTAGCGAATAATCCCGACACCCACGCCGAAGTGAAAACTCGGCTCACTACGGCCGCCGGTGTAACGCGACCACAGATGCAGCTTGTTCGCGGCCACGACAGGATAGACATAGGTTGCCTCGCCTACCGTGCCGGTGCGGGTTTCGGTCACCGCACCCACCACCGTGATCAGCCGTCCGGGTGCGTAGTCCGCGGTCTCGAGATAGCCGGGCTGGACCACGAAAAACCGACCGCTGGGTTTGGCGTCATTGTCGGGACGGTTGTTGGAATCAAGCGCGTAACCCACCACTTCAAGCTCGGTCTTGTCCTTCAGATTCTTTGCCGTGGCGATGACGCCACCCCAGGCCACCATTCGGTTCCGCACGGCAGTGATGTTCTTGGCTGTTTCCTCGGGAGTGATCTGGCGGTCGGCATTGCCGATGTCATAGGGTGTGGCGCAGCCCGTCAACACCAGAAATGCACTGACGATCAGGAACAGCGGGGCCATGGCGGTGCGGAGATTCATGGGTATTTCCTTTCTTCGCTTCATTAACGGTACGGCTAATAAGGCCAGGGCCGATAGTAGGGCCATCCCCAGGGGTACCACGGATCGTAAAAGTATGGATCGTAATAGGGGGAGCGTGGTGGTGATAGGCGCGGCTGCCATAAATAGGCATCCTCGGCCAGAACCACCGGATAAGAGTAACGATACTCGCCGATCGATTGTTCGACGACGGCCTCAACACGTCCGCGCACGGTGACCTCGCGCTCCGGTTTGTATATCGCTGGGTCGAGAAAGCCGCTGACCTTTGCCAGAAAACGGCCCTGGCTGAGATCTACTGGCCGCGGCCGACCTTCCTGATCCAGGTCACGTTCGACGATCTCTATTATGGTGTGGTCGCGCTCGTTACGGGTGCTGACGATGATTCCGCCCCAGCGTACGGCCGCGTTACGATACTGTTGCGGATGTTCGCGGACATCCACAACCTGCACATTGCCCGGCGCCGCCGTGCGGATGTTCTCCGGGACCACGCTGGCGCAGCCGCCGAGGAGGGCGGCCGCCAGGACGCAAAACACATAGGTGCGCATGGCTCGATTCCTCGCTGCATGACTGATTCGCGGATAAACCATTAGACCACTATTTGCGGCGATGGTGCAGTACCTTGGCAACAGTACAGTGGGCGGGGCTGAAAAAGCGGCGTAAGCTGGCGCGGGGTTATTGTGTGCAGCCAGGGAAAGAACATTGAAACAATCCGCGCCGTCCTGTGAACGCAACAAGGACGTCATATTGGCAGTGTTGCAAGAGGTGTTACCGGAGTCGGGTACGGTGCTTGAGGTCGGCAGCGGCAGCGGTCAGCACGCGGCCTATTTTGCATCCCATCTGCCGCACCTTGTCTGGCAGCCCACCGATCTTTCCCAGAATTTCCCCAGCATTCGCGCCTGGCGCGCCGAGGCGGGCCTGCCGAACCTGCGCGAACCGCTGGAACTGGATTTGCTGGCGCCAACCTGGCCCGTGACTTCCGCACAGGCAATCGTGTGCATCAATACGATCCACATCGTTTCCTGGAAAGCCGTGGAGAATCTTTTTGCCGGCGCTGGAAGCGTGCTGGCGCCCGGCGGGTTACTCTATGTCTATGGCGCGTATCGCTATGCCGCGCGTCCCCTGGAGCCGAGCAACGAGGATTTCGATCGCTGGCTCAAGACGCGTGATCCGCTGTCGGGCGTGCGCGATTTCGAGGCCGTGAACAGGCTCGCCACAAAAAACGGACTGACGCTGGTCGAGGATCGCGCCATGCCGGCAAACAACCGGTCGATCTGGTGGACAAAAACCGGAAAGGAAACGTAATCTGGGGCAAGCCCCGTCGGGTAATGTCAGGAGAACATGAACCATGTATGAACGTCGTCACGAATCGCTGGTGCCGTTTCCGATTTTCATCCGCCGGGTGTTGCGGAGCCTGTATCTGGCCGCCTTCGTCGTGGCCGTGGCGCTCGGGGCGGGTGTGCTCGGATACCATGTGCTTGAGGGTATAGGTTGGATCGATGCGATCCTCAACGCCTCGATGATACTCGGGGGTATGGGACCCGTGAATGAACTGCACACCACGGCCGGTAAACTCTTTGCCTCGGCCTACGCCATGTTCAGCGGCATTGTGTTTATCGCGTCCACCGGTATTCTCCTTGCGCCCTTTATGCATCGGTTTTTGCATCATTTTCATCTTGAGTCGAAGTAAAGGCATGCCATACGGCTGCATTAGTATTCTTTGTTGGCACACGAATTTTTGTGAATGGCGGGAAAGGGTTTCGTCGGAACCGAATTAAAAATTACAGACTGTTCGATCAGGTCATCGGAGTCGTGATCATGTCCGAACGCTTCGTCAGCGAAGCCATTCAACCCGTGGTTGCCACATACGATACCGCGCGCATGGCCACCGGCGAGCCCGGACTCCCGCAGGAGTTCGTGTGGCGCGGCCAGACCATCAAGGTGGCGACCGTGCTGCGAACCTGGCGCGAAACCGGGAAGTGCCGCCACGGCAGTCCCGAGTTGTATGTGCGCAAGCACTGGTACGAGATTGCTGCGACTTCGGGCGCTACCATGAAGATCTATTTCGAGCGGCAGCCGCGTGGCGGGTCAAAGGGCGCGCGCTGGTGGCTATTCAGCCTGCGTGAGCCGGGGTAAGACAGCATGCGTTTCCCGGTGCCGGCCACAGATCAGCGGCAGGAATAGGTGTGCGGTTGCCCGCGTTCCTTGCGTGGCTGGGTGCACTGCACGGAATAGGAGGTGGTCACGTCGCGGCCGCGGCTGGCGTAGCTGCATAACACGCTGTCGCCACGCGACGGGGCCGAGTCGGCGAGTTTAAGCGCAACCCTTTTTTTCGATTCGGTGATCGTATGTTCACGCGTCGGCAGATTGCCGCCATCCACCTCGACCCAGACGTTGACCGTAGGCAAGCAGCGCACCGTGGACGGGTGAAGATGAGGCCGGGCCGGTGCCGGTTCGCTGGCCTTGGGCGCAGCGGCCGGTGTTTCCGGTTCGGCTCCGAAGACAGAAATACCGGTCAAGAGGGTAAGCGTGATCACGACAATCCGGACGAGACGCATGCAACCTCCGCGAGTTTCCTTTACTTGAGACTAGCCGATGGGCCCGGGTCGGCAAGACCGTCTCCCGGAAAACCGGGTACGACTGCATGTCTTCAGGTCGTTTTACCTCAACGGGGTCCATGGTGTCGCTGATTCCCATGATTTTTCAGATGTCGAGGCGTATTCTTGGCCTCACTGAAATCCGAGTAGCAACATGTTGCTGGTTACGTTTATCGAAGGCGGGAAGAGCCGTATTGGTATCCTTGATCGCGCGCGTGCCGAGGTGGTCGATCTTTCCCGGGTGCTACCACCACTCCCGCGGGATATGCCGACATTCATCGCCCTTGGCGAATCGGGGGTGAACGCGGCGCGCCGCGCCTTGGCCAGCGCTGCGGGGCGGTTGCCGCTGGCGCAGGTTCAGCTGGTCGCGCCGATGCCGCGGCCGGTGCGCAATATTTTTTGCGTGGGCAAAAATTATCGCGAGCACGCGCAGGAATTGCAGAAAACAGGGTTGGCGGGCAGCGGCGCCCAGGATGCCATTCCCGCGGTGCCGATTTTTTTCACGAAAGCGACCTCCACGGTGATCGGACCGAACCAGCCGATCCCGGCCTGGCTCGATTCCTCACAGTCAACCGACTACGAAGGCGAACTCGCGGTGGTCATCGGCCTCGGTGGCCGTGGTATTACGCGCGCGGGCGCCATGCGCCATGTGTACGGCTACACCATTATTAATGATGTCACCTCGCGCCTGCTGCAGGGGCGCCATCAGCAATGGTTTCTCGGCAAGAGTATTGACGGTTTCTGCCCGATGGGGCCGGCGATCGTGACCGCTGACGAGGTGTCGGACGCAGGCCGGTTGCAGGTGCAGACGCGGGTGAACGGCGAGTTGCGCCAGGATGCGCCGGTCTCGGGATTGATCTTCGACATTCCGGCGCTGATTGAAACGCTCGCGCGTACGCTCACGCTTGAACCGGGCGACATCATCGCGACTGGCACACCCGCCGGGGTCGGGATGGGTTTCACGCCGCCCAAATATCTCAAGCAGGGCGACGTGGTCGCGATTACCATCGAGCCTATCGGCACGCTCGAAAATCCCGTGGCATGAGCACCAAACCGAAAGCGGAACCGCACGCCAGCCCGGATTGCCCCTGCGGGTCGGGCGCACCCTATGCCGCCTGTTGCGCAAGGTATCTCGAGGACGGCGCGCAACCCGAGAAGGCGGAGCAGCTCATGCGCTCGCGCTATTCGGCGTATGTGCTGGCACGCGAAGAATACTTGCGGCACACCTGGCACGCGTCCACACGGCCGGCGCAGCTCGGGTTGGACGCGAGCAATCCGGTACAATGGCTGGGCCTCACGATCCAGCGCACCGAGGCGGGAAACATCGGCGACAGCGAAGGCGTGGTCGAGTTCCTGGCGCGCTACAAGGTGAATGGAAAGGCCGGGCGTTTGCAGGAGACCAGCCGCTTCCTCAAGGAGAACGGACAGTGGTTTTATGTGGATGGCCGCATCCGCGAGTGACAACAACCGATCGAGGCCGATGACGATGAAAGTATTTTTTGTTGTGGGGATCGTTCTGAATGTCGTGTTGACCGGGTTGGCCTTGTACTGGCTGTGGCAGAACCGGGCGCGCAAGAGTAAAGATGGCGTGCCGCCAGAGCGGATGCCGGGCCCTGCCGCGAGTGAATCGCCGCGAGAGCGGGAGTAATTTCCGGCCACGGTAATTTCAGTGTCACTGGGAAAAACACCGTGCAAATTTGGGTGGATGCCGATGCGTGTCCGAATGTCATCAAGGAAATCCTGTTTCGTGCCGCGGAACGGGCGCGTGTGTTGCTGACGCTGGTGGCAAACCAGCCGCTGCGAATGCCGCCGTCCCGCTACATCAACGCCATTCAGGTGCCTTCCGGTTTCGATGTGGCCGACAACAAGATCGTGCAGCAGTTGCAACCGCATGACCTCGTTATTACGGCGGATATTCCGCTCGCGGCCGCCGTCATCAAAAAAGGCGGCCACGCGCTCAACCCGCGCGGCGAGTTTTATACCACCGAAAACATTGGGGAGCGCCTGACGATGCGTAACTTCATGGACGAGCTGCGCCATACCGGCGTGGCCACGGGTGGTCCGGCGGTGCTGAGCCAAAGCGACCGGGCGGCCTTTGCGAATCAGCTGGATCGTTTTCTGACAAAGAACGGCCAGGGCGGCAATCGTGTTGATCGCATCCCCTAATTTTGTGAGGACGGCAAATGGATGAACGATTGGAGGAATTGGAGGTTCGGGTGTCATTTCAGGACAAGACCATCCAGGAGCTGAACGAGGTGGTCACGCGCCAGCAGTTCCAGATATACCAGATGGCGAAGGATCTTGAGCAGCTGAAGGCCCAGTTGACGGTGCTGGCCCCCTCGCTGGTCGTTCCCAGGGAGGAGGAAACACCGCCCCCGCATTACTAACCAGCTGGGTGACCTGTTTCCTGGATGGGGCAGACAAAGAGTGCTGACCGTTCCCACAAGTTCTGCTACAATAGGCACATCTCGGCACACCCCGGTCTGTGCCGAATCCTTCGCGGTAATCCTTCTTGGCTCACCTCGAACACCTTTAACCTTAATTAGGTAGTGCCTAGACCGGCCCAGGCCTTGTGCTTTGGGTTAGGCCCATCTAGGAGCAACTATAATATATGTCATTTTCTACCCTCGGCCTGTCGGCCGAATTACTCCGTACTGTGGCCGAAAAAGGTTACAACCAAGCCACCCCCATTCAGTTGCAGGCCATCCCCGTGATTCTGGCGGGCAAGGATGTTCTCGCCGGGGCGCAAACCGGCACCGGCAAGACCGCCGGTTTTACCCTGCCACTGCTGCAACGCCTGAATGCCGTGCCGCCGAGCGACGCCCGACGCGCGATTCGCGCGCTCATCCTGACCCCGACGCGTGAACTCGCGGCGCAGGTGGAGGAAAGTGTGCGCACCTACGGAAAACACCTGCCGCTCAAGTCCACCGTGGTTTTCGGCGGTGTGGGTTTCACGCCGCAAGCCGATGCGCTGCGCCGCGGTGTGGACATTCTCGTCGCCACGCCGGGCCGTCTGCTGGATCATGTCGAGCAGAGGACGCTGGATCTCTCGCACGTCGAAATTCTGGTACTGGACGAAGCCGACCGCATGCTGGACATGGGTTTCATCCGTGATATCCGCAAGATTCTCGCGCTGTTGCCCAAGCGGCGGCAGAACCTGCTGTTCTCGGCGACCTTCTCCGATGAGATCAAAACCCTCGCCGACAATTTGCTGAATTCACCGGTGCTGATCGAGGTAGCGCGCCGCAACACCGCCGCCGAGCTCGTGACGCAGGTGGTCCACCCGGTGGATCGCGGACGCAAGCGCGAACTGCTCTCGCATCTCGTACATTCGCAAGGCTGGAAGCAGGTACTGGTGTTCACGCGCACCAAGCATGGCGCCAACCGTCTGGCCGAACAGCTGGATAAAGACGGCATCAGCTCTTCCGCCATCCATGGCAACAAAAGCCAGGGGGCGCGCACCAAGGCCCTGGCGGATTTCAAAAAGGGCGCGGTGCGGGTGCTGGTGGCCACCGACATCGCCGCGCGCGGCCTCGACATCGACCAGCTGCCGCACGTCGTGAACTACGAACTGCCCAATGTGCCGGAAGATTATGTGCATCGCATCGGCCGCACCGGCCGCGCCGGCAAGGAGGGCGAGGCACTGTCGCTCGTCTGTGTTGATGAACGCGATTTCCTGAAAAGCATCGAACGCCTGCTCAAGCGCGACATCCCGAAAGTGATGATTCCGGGCTTCGAGCCCGATCCGTCGATCAAGGCCGAGCCGATTCTCATCGGACGCGGCCAGCAGCGCGGTGGCGGAAAATCCGGTGGCCGGCCGCAGAGGCAGGGACAGCATCAAGGGCAGCGTCAGGGTGGCGACCATCGTGGCGACCATCGCCCTGGTCAGCGCCCGCACGCGTCGGCACATAAACGTCCCGATCGTCCCGCGCCGAGTCACCATGTCCAGAGTCATTCGGGCCAGGCGGAAGTCGATGGCAATCGACGCCCTCCGGAAAGACCGAGCGGCAACGAACAGGTGCGCAGCTCGAAGGGCCGGCCGCATCAGCCCTCGACGCATTCCCGCCCGGCGTCGTCCAATACGAACACCCGTCACCGTGGCCAGCGCGAAGTGCCGGCCGTGTTGGATGGCGGTTGGCGCAAGGGCTGACAACAACGGGCAACGCAGGCGGGGCCGAGGTTGGCCCCGTGTGTGCAGGCAATGCAGCAAGTTAACTTTATTGGAATCGTGTCTTGATCACTACCGCCAACATCACCATGCAGTTCGGGTCCAAGCCCCTGTTCGAAAATATTTCGGTCCGGTTCGGTAACGGCAACCGCTACGGCCTGATCGGCGCCAACGGCTGCGGCAAGTCGACGCTGATGAAAATCCTGGGCGGCGACCTGGAGCCGACCTCGGGCAATGTGTCCGTCGATGCCAACGAGCGCCTGGGCAAGCTGCGTCAGGATCAATTTGCCTTCGAAAACTATACGGTGCTCGATACCGTGATCATGGGCCACGCCGAATTGTGGCGCGTGAAACAGGAACGCGATCGCATCTATTCCCTCCCGGAAATGAGCGAGCAGGACGGCATGGCAGTGGCCGAGCTCGAGATCAAATTCGCCGAGCTCGACGGCTATACCGCCGAGGCACGCGCCGGTGAATTGCTGCTGGGCCTCGACATTCCGTTGGCGCAGCATGCCGGCCTCATGAGCGCAGTGTCGCCAGGCTGGAAGCTGCGGGTATTGCTGGCGCAGGCCCTGTTTGCGGATCCCGACATCCTGCTGCTGGACGAGCCGACCAACAACCTCGACATCAACACCATCCGTTGGGTGGAAGACGTGCTCAACACGCGCAACAGCACGATGATCATCATTTCCCACGATCGCCATTTCCTGAATCGTGTGTGCACGCACATGGCCGATCTCGACTACGGCGAGTTGCGCGTTTATCCGGGCAATTACGACGAATACATGACCGCGGCCACGCAGTCGCGCGAGCGGCTGTTGTCCGATAACGCCAAAAAGAAGGCCCAGATCGCCGAGCTTCAGACCTTCGTCAGCCGTTTTTCCGCCAACGCCTCCAAGGCCAGGCAGGCCACCTCGCGTGCCCGGCAGATCGAGAAAATCGAACTGGAGGAAGTGAAGCCTTCCAGCCGCGCCAACCCGTTCCTGCGTTTCGACCAGGCCAAGAAACTCTATCGCCTGGCGATGGAAGTGAAACGTCTGGGCAAGGGCTATGGCGAGAAACCGTTGTTTCAAAACCTCAGCCTGTCGGTCGAGGTTGGTGAGCGCATTGCCGTGATCGGCCCCAACGGCATCGGCAAATCCACCCTATTGCGCACCCTGGTCGGCGAGCTGATACCGGACAGCGGCACGGTCAAGCTGTCGGAGAACGCCAGCATCGGTTATTACGCACAGGATCATGCCGCCGATTTTTCCAAGGACATGCCATTGTTCGACTGGATGAGTCAGTGGAAAAAACCCAGTGACGATGAACAATCGATCCGCGCCACCCTGGGCCGGCTTCTGTTTTCGCAGGACGAGATCAACAAGTCGGTCAAGGCCCTCTCCGGCGGTGAGCAGGGGCGCATGCTGTTCGGCAAGCTGATGATGTTGCAGCCCAACGTCTTGGTCATGGATGAGCCCACCAACCATCTGGACATGGAGTCCATCGAGTCGCTCAACACCGCGCTCGAAAACTATCCCGGTACCCTGATTTTCGTCAGCCACGATCGCGAATTTGTTTCATCGCTGGCCACGCGCATCATCGAGATGACCCCGAAGGGCGTCGCCAACTTCGGCGGCACCTATGAAGACTACCTGCGCAGCCAAATCGTGGAACCGCGGCCGGTCCAGGGACGGGTTAAGACAGCACGGTAATACCCAACCTTCCTGGTGGGGAAGAAGGGGCAGGGCTGGAAATTCACATCACTCGGCATGCTTTTTTGCCTGACCAGGTTATGGCCAGCCGGACAGGAGTTCGACTGGCCCCGACGTCATTTTCCCCTAATCAGGCCATCACTGAGCATGCGAGGATAGGGTGGTGTGTCTGGTGCCACCAGCGCCTAGTGCGTAGACGCAGGAAAAATCAGCCATCCTGGTTTAAATCAATTCTAAAACAGGTTACCCATTTTTAGGCGCCCTGAAGAACGTCGGGGCTCTGACGGTATTGTTCAACGTGTTTGTTCCAGGGAATGGAAGCCATCAATAATGAATTAGAGATCTCTTATATAAAAAGAATTAGTTGGCTGGACGTCAGTCCGACCTTGACAGCCACATTGCCCAAATCAAGGCCAAAGACGCCGCCGTGGTGCGGGCGAAGGTTAATAAAAACATCCGGTTAATTTGCAGAGTTACAACCCGCCTTAGGTACCCCTGACACAAACCCCGCGAGTGGCGCATTTCTCGCTGGTGTCTACACTTAAAGCTTGTGGAAAAAGAACTTAAAAAGCAGCGCCGGGGTTTTAACCGTCACCAGAATGTCATTCTCAAGCATTTAGGATATGAAGTGCCGGATGCCCGGGTTCTTATTTCTGAACTGATATGAAGGAACTATTGAAATAGCACCGCATCACTACCAGTAACCTGAACTAAGGAGACTGCCAACATGGAACATCGATGGAACGCACGTAAGCAGGTCGATACCAAAGTAGTTCTGCATTCTCAACGGCATGGCTTGGTTCAGGCCACGGCATGCGATATCAGTTATGGCGGGATGTGCCTCGAGACGAAATGGCCCGCCTTGAACCCGGATTGCATGGTGCGCGTGATCTTCACCGTGCGCCATGATATGGCGGTTTCGTTTAAGTCCATTGACGCACTGGTGGTGCATACGAATGGCCCGCGCTGTGGCCTCATGTTTTCTGACTACGACCAGGACGTCACAACCTTCCTCGGTGCCCTCTTGGACACGAAGTCCATGCCGACGGATCCACCGCTGGATCTCTTGGCCGCGAACGCGTAACGAGAGACACGAATAGCTTTTTATAAGTTGAGGGCCAAGGTCGAACTGTCGATCTTGGCCCTCACTGCATTTCCTGCCACACAATGTCTGTGCCAGCCCTCAGGAAAGCCATTGGATTGGACGGCTTTCCCCCTTGGGGTTTATGGGGGCAAACAGTCAATTTCCCCCAGTCCTTTTATTGATAATTCGCCGATTGTCCCCGGTCGGTGACCATGCATCGGCCACATCTTGAGGTTTGGGCATTACCGGCCAAGACTCTGGTCCTAAGGGATGAATCTGCAGGCAGAAGGGAATGACAGGCCAGGATGGCCTCTCCTGTGGATGGATTTTTCTTGAGGAGGTTGATTGCGCATGTTGAAACTTTGGCTCTGGTTAGGGACACCGTCGATAATCACGTATCTGGCATCGGCTTATTCCCAATTTCTGGAAAACATCCTTTTCATATTTGCGCTGTCGGTAGTGGCCATGTTGGTGGCTATTTTGCCGCAGATCGGTGAAAAGGCCAGGCACTGAGATTAACGCAGGTAATACGGAAACACGGGTGGCGCAGGCCACCCTTTTTTTTGCGCCTTTCCCATGTGGCTGGCAATCTCCCCCTTCTAAATGTAGATTAATGCCCTGTTTCGCCGAAATTTCACCATGTCCCGCAAGCTGCACATCAAGACCTTTGGCTGCCAGATGAACGAGTACGACTCCGCACGTATGGCGGACGTGCTGGCGGCAAGCCATGGCCTTGAGACCACCGACGATCCCGCACAGGCGGATGTGCTGCTTCTCAATACCTGTTCCATCCGTGAGAAGGCCCAGGAAAAGGTGTTCTCGCAGCTTGGCCTGTGGCGTGAACTGAAACAGGGTCGTCCCGGTCTCGTCATTGGCGTGGGTGGTTGTGTCGCGAGTCAGGAGGGTAAGGCGATCATCCGGCGTGCGCCCTATGTGGACATGGTCTTCGGGCCGCAGACGCTGCATCGCCTGCCACAGATGCTGGATGGCGTATGGGGCGGACAGCGGCATGCGGTGGACATCTCTTTTCCCGAACTTGAAAAGTTCGACCGCCTGCCGGAACCGCGTGTGGATGGCGTGCGCGCGTCGGTGTCGGTCATGGAAGGATGCAGCAAGTACTGCACCTATTGCGTCGTGCCCTACACGCGTGGCGAGGAGTTCAGCCGGCCGTTCGATGACGTGATCGCCGAAGTCGTGCAGCTGGCTTCCCGAGGCGTGCGCGAGGTGACCCTGCTCGGACAGAACGTCAATGCCTACCACGGCCTCATGCACCGTGGAGAGTTTGCCGACCTCGCGTTGCTCATCCGCTATATCGCCGAGATCGATGGCATCGGTCGTATCCGTTTCACCACCTCGCACCCACAGGTGTTTAACGATCGCCTGATTGCCGCTTATGCCGAGGTATCGAAGCTCGCTAACCATTTGCACTTGCCGGTGCAGAGCGGCAGCGACCGCATTCTTGCACTCATGAAACGCGGGCACACGGTGCTAGAATACAAATCCAGGATCCGTCGACTGCGCGAAGTCCGGCCAGACATCAGTGTGACCACTGATTTTATCGTCGGTTTTCCGGGCGAGACCGAGACCGATTTTTCGGCCACGATGAACCTCATGCAGGAAATCGGATTCGATACGTCGTACAACTTTTTGTACAGTCCGCGTCCCGGTACCCCGGCCGCGGAACTTGCCGACGATACACCGTCGGAAATCAAGGAGGCAAGACTTACACACTTGCTGAAACGCAACGTCGAGATGGCCGCGGTGATCAGCCAGGGCATGGTCGGCACCGTCCAATGCGTTTTGGTCGAGGGGCCGGCGCGCAAGTCGGCGGATCAGATGTGCGGCCGGACAGAGAACAACCGGGTAGTCAACTTCTCTGCCTCAGACCCGTCCCTCACCGGGAAATTTGTCGACGTCGAAATCACGGAAGCACTGACAAATTCCCTGCGCGGGCAGCTGCTTTCCGAGCCTGTGGCGCGCCGCGCTTGATTCCCACCCCGGTGTTGCGTCTAAACTACTAATACATAGGTATCTGCCAAGGCCCGACCAAGCTACTTGAAACCAAAACCCAAGCATATTGAACTCAGCCTGACCCCTGCCGATAACCGCCGGCTAGCCAGCCTGTGCGGGGGTCACGACGAGCACATCAAGCAGATCGAGGACTACCTGGGTGTGGAAATCGCCAACCGCGGAAATATCTTCCGCGTCACCGGTCTGCCGGAGGAGAGCCGCGTCGCGTCGGAGTTGTTGAGGGAACTCTACGATGTAACGGAAGGTCGTGAGGAACTGACGCTGGCCGGCGTGCACGGCGCCTTGCAAAGGCTCGCCCTGCGTATGCCGGAGGGCGAAGACGATCGCGAGACCACGCTGCGCACGCCCAAGCGTATTGTGCGCGGGCGCAGTCCACGCCAACGCGAGTATGTCCGCAACATCCTGACGCACGACATCAACTTCGGTATCGGTCCCGCCGGTACCGGCAAGACCTATCTCGCGGTGGCCTGTGCCGTCGAGGCGCTGGAAAGTAATCGTGTGCAGCGCATCCTGCTGGTACGTCCCGTGGTCGAGGCGGGGGAGCGTCTGGGATTCCTGCCCGGCGCGCTGGAACAGAAGATCGATCCGTATCTGCGTCCGCTCTACGACGCGTTGCACGAGATGCTCGGTTTCGAGAAGGTGGCGCGGCTGCTGGAGCGCAACATCATCGAACTGGCGCCGCTCGCGTATATGCGCGGTCGCACCCTTAACGAATCCTTCATCATCCTCGATGAGGCACAGAACACGACCGTGGAGCAGATGAAGATGTTTCTCACGCGCATCGGTTTTGGCACCACGGCGGTGATCACCGGCGATATCACGCAGATCGATCTGCGCCGGACGCAGATGTCCGGGCTCAAGCAGGCGATGGAGATTCTGCACCGCGTCGATGGCATTACCTTTACACATTTCACGGCACAAGACGTGGTGCGCCACGCCCTGGTGCAAAAGATCGTGGAAGCCTACCAGGCGCACGACGATGCTTCCGAAAGATCGCACCCCAAAAGAGCAGGATGAAATTGACGGTGCGCGTGCAGTATGCGGCCGCCCGTGCCGGCCTGCCCGCTAATTCCACCATTGCCAAATGGGCCGGGGCGGCGCTGCAGGGTGTTCGTAAAAAACGCATGGCGCTGAGCGTGCGCCTGGTCGGAGCCAAAGAGAGCGCCGTACTCAACCGACGTTACCGCGCTAAGCCGGGGCCGACCAACGTATTGTCTTTTCCGTTTGAGTGCCCACCGGGAGCACACACGGATGTCCTCGGCGATCTCGTCATCTGTGCGCCCGTGGTTCGGCGCGAGGCTAGCCGGCAGGGCAAGGCGGAAAGGGCGCATTGGGCGCATATGGTGGTTCACGGTATACTGCATTTGCGCGGTTACGATCACAAAAACCGCAGGGACGCCGCGAACATGGAAACTTTGGAAATCCGCATTCTCAAAGGATTGGGTTTTCCCAACCCCTACGTTTCATGAACGACAAAGACGATAAGCCGGAAACATCTGAAGAGTCCGTTGCCCCGCCGCGGTCGCTGCTGGATCGCCTGAGCCAGGCCCTGCTTGGGCAGCCGGCCACGCGTGACGACCTGATCGGAATCCTGCGCGATGCCGCCGACCGCGATTTGCTGGACCGCGATTCGCTCGACATGATCGAGGGTGTATTCCAGGTGTCCGAGATGAAGGTGCGTGACATCATGGTGCCGCGCGCCCAGATGGATGTGGTGGACAAGAACCAGACGCCGGAAGAGTACTTGCCGATGGTGATCGAGTCCGGGCACTCGCGTTTCCCCATGGTTGACGGCGACAAGGACAAGGTTACCGGCATCCTGCTGGCGAAGGACCTGTTGCGTTATTTCTACCTCGGTAAGAAGAAGCGCACACATTTCAATATTCATGACATGCTGCGTCCGGCGGTATTCGTGCCCGAGAGCAAGCGCCTGAACGTGCTGTTGCGCGAGTTCCGCGCGTCGCGCAATCACATGGCCATCGTCGTGGATGAATATGGCGGCGTCGCCGGCCTGGTGACCATCGAAGACGTGCTGGAACAGATCGTCGGCGAAATCGCGGATGAATACGATATCGACGAAGACACCATGATTCTTCCGCGTGACGGCGGCGAGTACGTGATCAAGGCGCTAGTCCCGCTGCAGGATTTCAACGAGCGTTTGAACGTGAACCTGCAACAAGACGAGATAGAGACCATCGGCGGCCTCGTCATGAACCGCCTTGGCCATGTGCCGCGCCGCGGTGACAAGGTTGACATCGATGGGCTGCGATTCGAAGTACTGCGTGCCGACAGCCGCCGCGTTTATCTGCTGAAAGTCGCTCCGGTTGGACAACCTGTCCGAAAGAAAACGAAATAGTTTTTTCCGGCGCCGCCTCGCTCCCGTCTGGGCCGATGCCGTGGCGTGTGTCGCGGGCGCACTGCTGCCACTGGCATTCTCGCCATTCGATATCTTCCCACTCGCGATTTTCGCGCCCGCGCTCCTGTTCCTGCTGTGGCGTGACATTTCTTCCGCCCGTGCCGCCCGGCGCGGATTTCTGTTCGGGATTGGCCTGTTCGGTGTCGGTGTGTCGTGGGTGTATGTCAGCATGCACAACTTCGGCAACATGCCAGCGCCGCTCGCGGGTCTTGCGGTGTTGTTGTTTGTCGCCGGGCTTTCCATTTACCCCGCGTTGCTCGGTTGGTTGCAGGCGCGTTTCTTCAATGCCGGTCTGACGCGGCACAGGCTGTTTGTGTTGCCGGCGCTGTGGGTGCTGTTCGAGTGGCTGCGCGGCTGGTTTCTCACCGGCTTTCCCTGGTTGCATCTTGGCTACAGCCAGGTGGCGAGTCCGCTCGCCGGTTACGCGCCCTGGCTCGGTGTCTATGGCGTCAGTCTGGCGGTGGCGTTGAGCGCGGGGATCGTTGCACAATCTGTGCACGAACCCGACAAGGCGTTGCGCCGTTATCTGCCGCTGTTGCTGCTCCTGTGGGCCGGCGGCTGGCTCGCCGGAAAAATGGAATGGGTGCAGCCGGTGAATGGTCCGGTGCGCGTGTCGTTGATCCAGGGCAATGTGCCGCTTGAAATCAAATGGCAGCCCAAGGCGCGCCAATCCATCATGGAGCGCTACGTGGTCATGAGTTCGCAGGCGCCGAAATCTGATCTGATCGTGTGGCCGGAAGCGGCATTGCCGGTTTATCTGGATGAGATCGAGGGCAACTATCTCGAAAATTTGCAGCGTCTCAGCCAAGCCGGCAAGGTGGACTTCGTGTTCGGCGTGGTCGACCGGGACCGGAACACCCGGGACTATTACAACAGTGTTGTCAGCGTCAGTGCCCAACCGGGCGTCTATCGCAAGCGTCATCTCGTGCCGTTCGGCGAGTATCCGCCGCTCAAGCCGCTGTTCAGCTGGCTCATGCGCTACCTGCAAATTCCCATGTCGAATTTCAGCGCCGGACCCAAAAACCAGGCGCCCTTGTTCGCAGGTGGGCAGAAGATTGGCGTGTCCGTCTGTTATGAGGATGCCTTCGGCGAAGAGGTGATTGACGCGCTGCCACAGGCGACGCTGCTCGTGAACGTGAGCGAGGATGCCTGGTTCGGCAATTCTTTTGCGCCCTATCAGCGTATCCAGATGGCGCGCATGCGCGCGCTGGAAACGGGCCGCCCCCTGTTGCGGGCGGCCAATACCGGTCCCTCCGTGGTGGTCGACCATCGCGGGGCGGTTTTGGCGCGCTCACCCGCCTTTCAGGCCGATGTCCTGTCCGCCACGGTCCAGCCGATGCAGGGGGCCACACCTTATGTACGGTTCGGCAACGCGCCGGTCATATTGTTGTTGATTGGGTTGACTATACTTATTCGTAAGGGAAGAAAGATATCAATGGGACCGTAGTCACACTATCCACTACTAATAATATGGGTATGCTAAACCGCGTGGACGGAATCCAATCGGTATCTGCCGTCGTCAGGCAGCGATGGGCAATTATTGGCCCGGTGCTCATGGCAGCGGCGATCATGGTTATCGAAGTGTTGTCCCGTACAGAGTACAAGTTTCCCAACCCCCCGGCCGTTCTCGTACTTCTCGTTGTCTTTTTCACTTTTACTGGCGGGATGCTGGCCGGACTGGTTAGCGCCGTTCTCGAGTCGACCTATATTTCCTATTTTTTTTCTATTCCCGGTCAGCCATTTCACTACACCAGCGAAAATCTCGTGCGCGTTGTCGTCTGGGCCGTTTCTGTGTCGGCGATGGTATTCATGATTGGATATCTGCGGCGCCGCGCTGAACACGCCGCCGAACTTACGGCCACGAATGCTTCTCTGGAAAAGGAGGCCAAAGAGAGTCAGCGTGTAATGGAGAACGTTCTGAAGGAAAGGGATTTCTCCGAGTCGGTCATCAACAGTCTCCCGGGAGTGTTTTACCTGTTCGACCATACCGGAAAATTCCTGCGCTGGAACCGGCACCTTGAGTATATCTCTGGGTATTCCCCCGAGGAGATCGCCAGAATGCACCCTCTGGATTTCATCGTGTCGGAAGACAAAGAACTTGTCGGGCGGAAAATACAGGAGGCATTCACCAAGGGTGTGGTGGACGTGGAGGCGCACCTTGTCACCCGGGATGGGATGCGGATTCCCAATTATTTCACGGGTGTGCGTATCATCGTCGACGAGGCACCCTGTCTGATCGGCATGGGCGTGGATATTACCGAACGCAAACGCGCGGAAGACGAATCCCGGCTTATGCGAGTGATTACCTTGGCCGTCAGCGAGTCCATCGACCTGCACTCGGCACTGGGCGTGGCGCTGACAAAGATTTGTGAAGCGACTGGCTGGATTCTGGGCGAGGCCTGGGTGCCGTGCGCGGACGGCACGTTGCTGGAAATCAGCCCGGCATATTATTACGGCGATCCGGCGCTGGAGAAGTTCAGGGCAATGAGCTTGAGGTACACGTTCACACCCGGTGTCGGGTTGCCGGGGCGCGTCTGGCGTTCCAAACAGCCGGTGTGGATCAAGGACGTGACACACGGAACGGATTTTCAGCGTGCGGCCATGGCCAGGGAAAGCGGACTCAAGGCGGCCATGGGAATCCCGGTGCTCGCGGGCAAGGAAGTGGTCGCGGTACTCGTTTTCTTTGTGCCTGAGATGCGCAAAGAGGACGAAAGACAGATTCAACTCGTGTCCGCCGCCGCCGCACAGCTGGGTACTGTCATGCAGCGCAAGCGTGCGGAAGAGGCACTGCGTGTGAGCGAATCACGCCTGCGCGCCATTGTCGATGCTGAACCGGAATGCGTGAAGATCATGACGGCGGACGGCGAACTTGTGCAAATGAATGTCGCCGGCCTGGCCATGCTGGAAGTGGACCGGCCCGAGCAGGTGATTGGCAAGTCACTGGTGTCTTTTGTGCTGCCTGAATATCGGGAGGCCTTGCGCACCCTCACCGCGGACGTCCTGCAAGGCAAAAAAGCCAGGCTTGAATTCGAGATCGTTGGATTGAAAGGCGCCCGTCGCTGGCTGGACATGCACGCTGTCCCTCTGACCAGCGAAAAAGGTGGTGCCTCTCTTATCCTGAGCATCACGCGTGATATCACCGAGCGCAAACAAAACGAGAGCCGGTTGAGCTATCTCGCGCATTACGACAGTCTGACGAACCTTCCAAACCGTGTGCTGCTGATGGAACGCATGAAGGAGGCCATGACGGCGGCCACCCTCCGTGAGCGTCTGGTGGCCATTATTTTCCTTGATCTGGACCGATTCAAGTACATCAACGACAGCCTTGGCCACGAAGAAGGGGATGCTCTCCTGAAAGAAGTCGCCGTGCGTCTGACCGATGCCGTGCGCCGTGGCGACACTGTCGCGCGCTTGAGCGGCGATGAGTTCGCCTGCGTGCTCGCGGATATGGGTCATGTGGATGATGCCCACTTTGTCGCCCAGAAAATCCTGAATGTGTTCCGCCAGTCTTTTCGCGTTGCGGGGCGTGAGTTGTTTGTCACCGCGAGCTTAGGTATTACCCTGTATCCCT
Organism: Sulfurifustaceae bacterium; assembly: GCA_041481225.1. Classification (GTDB taxonomy): domain Bacteria; phylum Pseudomonadota; class Gammaproteobacteria; order Acidiferrobacterales; family Sulfurifustaceae; genus Sulfuricaulis. Next base: position 30,444 of record JBGPBL010000022.1, read on the forward strand.
TCGACGATCGCGATACCCAGGGGTTGCTGCGCAACGCCGATGTCGCTATGTACCATGCCAAGGCCTCCGGCAAGAATAATTACCAGTTCTACGCCGCGGAAATGACGGCCAAGGCTACGGAGTGGCTGTCGCTCGAAAGCGATTTGCGCAACGCGCTTCCCGGGAATGAATTGTCGCTGCATTACCAGCCCATTGCCGACTGTCGCACGGGACGCCTCCTCGGCATGGAGGCGTTGTTGCGTTGGAAGCATCCCGAGCGCGGGATGATTTCACCGGCGCAGTTCATTCCATTGGCGGAAGAAACCGGTCTGATCGTCTCCATCGGCGAGTGGGTGTTGCGCACGGCCTGCGCCCAGTGCCGTGCCTGGCAGCAGCAGGGACATGAATCACTGTACGTGGCCGTAAACCTGTCGGCCCGGCAGTTTTTGCAGCGGAACCTGGCGGCGTCCATTCAAGAGGTGCTGCAAGAGACCGGCCTCGATCCGGCCCATCTCGACCTGGAGTTGACTGAGGGTTTGGTCATGCAACAGGCCGAGACGTCTACAACGATCCTGCGCGAACTCAAGGCGATGAATATCCGGATATCCATCGACGATTTCGGTACTGGCTACTCCAGTCTGAGCTATCTCAAGCGCTTTCCGATCGATGTGCTCAAGATCGATCAGTCCTTTGTGCGAGACATTCCCGGCGATCCCGATGACGTGGCCATCGCCGGAACCATTATTACCATGGCCCACAGCCTCGGGATCAAGGTGGTGGCCGAAGGCGTCGAGACCGAACAGCAGCTGAAGTTTATGCGTGAAAACGCCTGCGATGCGATGCAGGGGTATTATCTCAGCAAGCCCCTTCCGGCTGAGCAATTCGAGAAATTCCTGAAAAACGGCGCCCGCCTGGCCACGGGTTAGACAAGACACGGTTTCTCCCCATGCCGCTGGACCCGGCGCGGCGCTATCGCCGGCTGGAAGACGGACAAGGAGATGGTAAGATGCGTCCGCCCGCAACCGCGGTTTTGCACCCTGAATGAAGGAACCCGAGATGAGAAAATTCAGCATTCTTTTTTTGATGTCCGTTTTCTTAAGTGGCATTGCCGCGGCCGCCGAAAGGCCGGCGATCGGCTATGTGGACATGCGCCAGGTCATGCTTGAAAGCAAGATCGGAAAACAGAACCGCGCGGTTATGGAAAGATTTGTCGAGGACAAAAAGGCCGGCGTGGCGCGTGAGGAAGCCAAGCTTAAGGCGTTGCAGGAGTCTTTTCAGAAAGACCAGCTGCTGTTGACGGATGCACAGAAGAAGGACAAGCAAAAGGAATTCGAAGGCAAGGTGGAGGCCTACCAGAAAATGGTGGCCGAGGCCAAACAGGACATCAACCAGAAGGACACGGAATTCACCAACAAAACCATCGCCGAGGTCAAAGCCATCATCCGTGATATTGCCAAGGAGCTGAAAATCAGCTTGGTGATGGAGGCCGGCGAGATGGGGCTGTTGTACGCGGACGAGGGGATGGATCTGACGGCCAAGGTGATTCAAAAGTACGACGCCAAGGCAAAGTAATCTTTCCTCTCAAGAATGGTGGCTACATGACGGGCGGGTGCATGGACGTTAAAACCAAAATGCCGCCATAGGCGGCCCCTGCAGAATCCGGTATCCTACGCGCCATCGAACCAGATGATTCAACTCCGATGGACGAGCATTATTCCCCCGCACAGGTAGAAAAAGACGCCCAGGCATACTGGGATACGCACCAGTCCTTCAAGGCGGTGGAAGATCCGAAGCGGGAGAAGTTTTACTGCCTGTCGATGTTTCCCTATCCCTCCGGCAAGTTGCACATGGGCCATGTACGCAACTACACGATCGGCGACGTGATCACGCGCCATCAGCGCATGCACGGCAAAAATGTATTGCAGCCGATGGGGTGGGACGCCTTCGGTCTACCGGCCGAGAATGCGGCGATGGCGAACGGCGTGCCACCGGCAAAATGGACCTACGACAACATCGCCTACATGCGCAAGCAGCTGAAGAGCCTCGGCTTCGCCATCGACTGGGGCCGCGAACTTGCCACCTGCAAGCCGGAATATTACAAATGGAACCAGTGGCTGTTCCTGCGCATGCTGGAAAAGGGCATCGCTTACAAGAAAACCGGCGTGGTGAACTGGGATCCGGTGGATCAGACCGTACTCGCTAACGAGCAGGTGATCGACGGCCGCGGTTGGCGCACCGGCGCGGTGATCGAAAAGCGCGAAATCCCAATGTATTACCTCGCCATTACCCAGTACGCCGAGGAACTGCTGGTCGACCTCGACAAGCTGCCGGAGTGGCCCGAGCGCGTACGCGCCATGCAGGCCAACTGGATCGGCAAGAGTACCGGTGTGCGTTTTGCTTTTCCGTACAAGCTGGATGACCGCGATGAAAAACTGTGGGTCTTCACCACCCGCGCTGACACCATCATGGGTGTGACCTTCTGCGCTGTCGCGGCGGAACATCCGCTGGCGACCCACGCGGCGAAGAACAGCCCGAAACTTCAGGCCTTCATCGACGAATGCAAGCGTGGCACTGTGATGGAAGCCGACATTGCCACGATGGAAAAGAAGGGAATACCGGCTGGTATCAGCGTGACCCATCCGCTTACCGGCGAGCCGATCCCGGTGTGGGTCGGCAACTACGTGCTCATGGGCTACGGCGAGGGTGCGGTGATGGCCGTACCGGCGCACGATGAACGTGATTTTCATTTTGCCAAACAGTACAAATTACCGATCAAGCAGGTGATTGGTGTGGAGGGCGAAAAGTTTTCCACGGACACGTGGCAGGAATGGTATGCCGACAAGGAACGCGGCCGCTGCGTGCGCTCCGGTAAATACGACGGTCTCGGTTACGGCGTGGCGGTCGATGCCATCGCCGCGGATCTGAAGGCGAAGGGTCTGGGCGCCAAACAGGTGATATGGCGTTTGCGCGATTGGGGCGTCTCGCGTCAGCGCTACTGGGGCTGCCCGATACCAATTATTCATTGCGACCACTGCGGCGACGTGCCAGTGCCGGACAAGGATCTGCCGGTGGTGCTGCCGGAAGACTGCGTACCGGATGGCTCGGGCAACCCGCTCACCAAGCGCCCCGATTTCGTGAACTGTTTATGTCCGAAGTGTGGCAAGCCGGCGCGGCGCGAGACCGATACCATGGACACCTTCGTCGATTCGTCCTGGTACTACGCGCGCTTTTGCTCTTCCGATATTGCCAACGCGATGGTGGATGAACGCGTGAAATACTGGATGCCGGTGGATCAGTACATCGGCGGCATTGAGCACGCCATCCTGCATTTGCTTTACTCACGCTTCTGGTCGAAGGTGATGCGCGACATGCAACTCGTGTCCTACGATGAACCGTTCTCTCGCCTGCTCACACAAGGCATGGTGCTGAACGAAATATTTTTCCGTAAACCCCCGACCGGGCGCATCATTTATTTCAATCCCGCCGACGTCGAACTCAAGCTCGACGACAGGGGCCAACGCATCGGCGCCGTGTTCAAAAGCGACGGCCAGCCAGTGGAATCCGGGGGCATCGGCACCATGTCGAAGTCGAAGAACAACGGCATCGACCCACAAGCCCTGATCGAGCAATATGGCGCCGACACCGCGCGTCTGTTCACGATGTTTGCCGCGCCGCCAGAGATGACCCTGGAATGGTCGGACGAGGGCGTCGCCGGCGCGTATCGATTCCTCAAGCGCCTGTGGAAGCTGGTGGCGGACCATGTGAGCAAGCCGTTTCCCGCGAAGTGTGATTTCACGAATCTGTCGCCGGCGCTGCGTGATTTGCGGCGCCAGGTGCACCAGACGCTGGCGAAGGTCACCGACGATATTGGTCGCCGCCGCACCTTTAATACCGCTATCGCGGCGGTGATGGAACTCGCCAATGCGCTTGGCAAGCTTGAAGACGGCTCCGATGCGGCGCGTGCCGTGCGGCACGAAGCGCTGGAACTCATGACCCTCATACTTTCACCCATTGTGCCGCACATTACGCATGCGCTTTGGCTCGCGCTTGGCCACCAGGGATCCGTGGCGGATAGGCGTTGGCCGCCGGTGGATACCACCGCGCTCAAGCAGGACAATCTGGAGATCGTGGTACAGGTCAATGGCAAGCTGCGCGGACGCGTGTCTGTGCCGGTGCAGGCCGCGGACGACAAGGTGCGCGAGATTGCGCTGGCCGATGAGGCCGTGGCCCGTTATGTTACCGGCAAGGACGTGAAAAAAGTCATTGTCGTGCCTGGAAAACTTGTCAACATTGTTGTTGCAGGGTAAGCCTAGGTGGAAAATTGCAGGAAACAAGTAACACGAACTGGAACAGGACACTCCATTGTCTTGTTGCTTGCTACTTGTTGCTTGCTATTTGTCTCATGTGGTTTTCATCTGCGTGGCGCGGGCAAGGCAGAACTCCCCGCAGCACTGTCGTCATTGCGCGTGGTGATTGAAGGAAGTCAGGCGGCGAACGACCCGCTGCTCACGGCGATGAAAACCGCCTTACGGACGCAGGCCGGGGTGACCGTGGTTGATTCCGTCGAGGCTCCCCAGTTGCTGCTCTCCGGTGAACATTCCGATAGTCAGGTGCTTTCCGTGGGCACGACAGGCAAGGCGGATGAATACCTGCTCAGGTACGAGGTAAGTTTTCGGCTGGTTGGCGCGGATGGCAAGGCGCTTGCGGAAACGCAGACGGTCAAATTGCAACGCGACCATGCCTTTGATCGGTTTAACGTGATCGCCAAGGAAAGGGAAGAGGCCGATCTGCGACGTGACATGCAACGCGATGCCGTGCAGCAGATTTTGCGGCGGCTCGCGCGCGTGACCCTCCAGTCTTCTGAGCCTGCCTCCAATGCAAATCAGCGCTGAGCATCTTGCCAACAGCCTCAAGCGCGGCTTGGCGCCGCTCTATCTCATCTACGGTGACGAGCCGCTGCTTGTGGATGAATCTTGTCGCGCCATCCACGGTGCCGCGCAGGCGGCGGGTTATCAGGATCGCCAGATCATGACGGTAGAGACGGGTTTCGATTGGGATGACCTGTACGTTTCGACGCAATCGCTCTCGCTTTTTTCCGAACGCCGCCTTGTCGAACTGCGTCTGCCCACGGGCAAGCCGGGAGAAGCCGGGGCCAAAATCCTGATGGAAATCGCCGCGCGGCCACCGGCGGATACGGTTTTTATTGTGCGCACCGGCAAGCTCGAAAAACAAACGCGGGAAACCAAATGGGTCAAGGCGCTCGACGGCGCCGGTGTGGTGGTTGCTATTTATCCCCTGGAGGCCGCGCAGTTGCCGGCCTGGATCGCACGGCGCATGCAGGAGCGCGGGCTGACGCCCGGCTCCGGGGTGGTGGAATTACTGGCTAACCTCATGGAGGGCAACCTGCTGGCTTTGGCGCAGGAAATTGACAAGCTCGTCATGCTTTTCGGCAAGCGCGCCGTGTCCCTGGATGACATCGAGGGAAATCTCAGCGACAATGCTCGCTTCAACGTTTTTGCCCTGGCGGATGCCAGTCTGCGCGGCCACCCCGCGGCCACCCTGCGGATACTTGACAGCTTGCGCGCCGAGGGTGTGGAGCCGATCCTGATTTTGTGGGCGCTGACGCGCGAGACCCGTGAGCTGGCACAGATGGCGGCGTTGGTGGCTTCCGGCCAACAGGTGACGCGGGTGCTTGAAACCCGCCACGTATGGACCAAGCGCAAGCCACTCATCGGTCAGGCCCTGAAGCGCAGCCGCCCGGACGACTGGCTGGATTTGCTGACACGTGCGGCACGCACGGACCGGGTGATCAAGGGTCGGCGGGCGGGCGATGCGTGGCATGAGTTGGAGTGCCTGGCCTTGGGTATGGGCGGGCTTAAGATGAATACTTGTGAAGCGTAATTCCAGATTGAACGTGTTATGAAGACAGCATCGCAACCGATGTCAGGATCGGATATCAAACGCTACATGCAGGATGTCGGGCAGCGCGCCCGCGCAGCCGCGCGCGCCATGGCGCGCGCTGAAACCGCGCCTAAGGATGCGGCGCTGCTGGCCATGGCCGCCGAAATCGAACGCAACATGGATACGCTGGTCGCGGCGAACAAGAAAGATATCGATGCCGGCAAGAGCCAGGGGCTCGATGCCGCCATGCTCGACCGGCTGGAACTGAACCCGGCACGTATCCGGTCCATGGCCGAGGGGCTGCGCCAGATTGTCACGCTCGCGGACCCCGTGGGCGAGATCACCGATCTGAATTATCGTCCTTCCGGCATCCAGGTCGGGCGCATGCGTGTGCCGCTGGGCGTCATCGGCATTATTTATGAATCGCGGCCGAACGTGACGGCCGATGCCGCCGGCCTGTGTCTCAAGTCAGGCAACGCCGCCATCCTGCGTGGCGGCAGCGAGGCGATTCATTCCAACAAGGCCATCGCTGCCTGCATCCAGTCGGGATTGAAACAGGCGGGTCTGCCGGAGGACGCGGTGCAGGTGGTCGAGACCACCGATCGCGCCGCCGTGGGTGAACTCATTACGATGAAGGAATACGTGGACGTGATCGTGCCGCGCGGCGGCAAGTCGCTCATCGAGCGCATCAGCGGCGAGGCGACGATCCCGGTGATCAAACACCTGCATGGCGTGTGTCATGTGTATATCGACGACAAGGCCGACATGGACAAGGCGGTCAAGGTTTCCTTCAACGCCAAGACCCAGCGCTATGGCACCTGCAACACCATGGAGACGCTGCTCGTGGCCCGCGGCATTGCAGAAAGAGTGTTGCCGGTGCTCGGCAAGATGTACCAGGAAAAAGGCGTCGAGCTGCGCGGATGCGCGGCCACGCAGAAGATTCTGCCAGGCATCAAGGCCGCGACCGAGGAAGACTGGTACACGGAGTACCTCGCGCCGATCCTGTCGATCCGCGTGCTGGAGAACGTGGAACAGGCGATCGATCACATCGCCAAGTACGGATCGGCCCACACTGACAGCATCGTGACCGAAGACATTACCCGCGCGCGCCGTTTCCTGCGCGAGGTCGATTCGAGCTCGGTCATGGTCAATGCCTCGACGCGTTTCGCCGACGGCTTCGAGTACGGCCTCGGCGCCGAGATCGGTATCTCGACCGACAAACTGCATGCCCGCGGCCCGGTTGGGCTCGAAGGACTCACGTCCGTGAAGTTCATCGTGCTCGGGGACGGGCACATCAGAAAATAGAAACGAGCAGCAAGTAACTAGAACGGGTTTTACTTGCTACTTAATACATGATCGGCATCCTGGGCGGTACCTTCGACCCCATTCATTACGGCCACTTGCGTCCGGCACAGGAAGTGCAACGCGCGCTGGCACTGGTCGAAGTCCGCGTCATCCCCGCCGCGCAACCACCGCATCGCACGCCACCCGTCGCCACGGTTGACCAGCGTCTCAGGATGGTCGAGTTGGCCTGTGTCGAGTTTCCCGGCTTCCGTGCCGATGACAGCGAGATGCGGCGCGGCGGACCTTCTTATACCGTGCTGACACTGGAAGCATTGCGTGCAGAGATGGGGGATCGTCCGCTCTGTCTACTCATGGGGACGGATGCGTTTAAAGG
>JBGPBL010000023.1:0-36283 GCA_041481225.1 Sulfurifustaceae bacterium
CCGCCCACGATGGAAGGGTTAGGGTTCTGATGCAGTTCCGGAGTAGGTTTCGACAACTTCATACATTCCGGGATCGAACTTTGCGATTGCGAGCGCCTGCTGCAAATAGGGCAACGGCGCGGGATTCTCGCGCATCGCTTGGTAGTATTCGACACTGCGCCATTGGGCGTACATCGTGACCTTTGTTCCATCGAGACCCCGATGCAGGCTGGCTGAAATGAAACCTGGCGCATGGCGTACGGAAGTCTCGGTCGCGCGGGCTAGCAGTTCAAGGAGTTGCCGCTGATTCGCGGGCTCGACGGTGAAGACATTGATCAGCGTGACAAGCTTGCGGCTTGGAGAGATCGTTGTCATAGGTGGACTCGCGGAAATGTGATTACTGCAAGGATAGCTCTTTCGACCGATGTCCGCTCGTCCGAACCGAGATGAGGACCACCCTGTGCCTGGCCCAATCACGTGTCCCTGGCGAAATCGTAATCATCTCGCTGCTCGCCACCATGCGGCATCCACGTGAATGGTTCCTATCCCCGCTTGGCATAAGGCGAAAACGCGACTGAAAAATCGCCGCGCCATGTCGCGGTAGGTTATTGATTTAATGGTACCGAGGGTCGGAATCGAACCGACACGGGATCGCTCCCACCAGATTTTGAGTCTGGCGCGTCTACCAGTTCCGCCACCCCGGCTTGATCCTTGGTAGTATAACAATCCTCCTATCCGGATAACAATGTGATGCACGGATGTAGGCATTGACAATAAAGCAATGCATGTGCTGGCAGGCGATATAGGCGGGACGAAGGTGCTGCTTCAGCTTGCGCACGTTGGCGCAGGCAGCTGTCGGGTGGTCGAAGAGCAGCGCTACGAGAGCAGCACATTTTCCAGTTTATCGTCAATCGTTCAGGAATTCCTAAAATTGCTGCACCATGATTCGGCTATCGATGCCGCCTGTTTTGGTATTGCCGGGCCGGTGACAGAGGCTGGGCCTTATCAGATCGCGAAAGTAACCAACCTTCCGTGGGAGATAGACAGCGCGGCATTCGCGCGCGAATTCAACCTTCCCAAGGTGCGGTTGATCAATGATTTTCAGGCGGTGGGTCATGGTATAGAGGCTCTGGCTACGCAGGATCTGGTGCTATTGCAGGAAGGCAGGACGCAGCCCCGCACCCCGCGCGCCGTCATTGGTGCCGGCACAGGGCTGGGGCAGGGAATGCTCGTTTGGCAGCACGATCACTATGAGTCCGTCGCCACCGAAGGCGGACATACTGACTTTGCGCCCACGGACGGTTTGCAGATTGGTTTGTGGCACTACCTGCGGCAGCATTTTGACCACATTTCTTACGAGCGCATCGTATCAGGGCCGGGCCTTGCGCTGATCTACAGTTACCTGTGTGAACGTGATGCCGTGAAGGCATCGGCGCATGTCGATCTGTTGCGCGCCGCTGATCCGGCGGCGGCGATTTCTGAACTGGCTTTATCAGGAGCTGATACGTTCGCGACGCAGGCCTTGGACCTCTTTGTCAGGGTATACGGGGCGCAGGCAGGCAATTTGGCGCTTTCCGCGGGGGCTAGCGGCGGAGTTTATATTGCCGGCGGTATTGCACCGAAGATTATCCACAAACTGACTGACGGAACGTTCATGCGCGCTTTTTTGAACAAAGGTCGAATGGCTCCGCTTCTTGCGGCTGTGCCTGTGCAGGTGGTGATGAACCAGAACGTCGGATTAATGGGGGCTGCAATCGTGGCGAGCCGTCTATGACGATAGCAATCGTGAATCGCTAGAACCGAAACGTAATGTCGCCCAGCAGCGTGTGGTCCGTATCGGGACGTGTCAGCCCTCTTTTCATGCCCAGATCCAGATCCTCTCTAACCAAGGTCAGAGTAAAGGCCGGTTTTGGAAAATCCGGTAATCCATGTCGGGGAACAGGCTGTCGCGCGCGGTGACTTCCCGCAGGTAATTTTCATCGTAGGTGCTGTGCTCGACCATGTCCGCGAGTCGATTGAAACGGTGAATGTGAGTCTTGAACCGCTTCACGGCATAATCGACGCTGGTACCGGTCTTCATGATGAAGGCCCAGTCGCTCGATTGTGCGAGCAGTAGTTCCCGCGCCGCCTGGTCGAGCACCCAGCGCATTAGGCCCTCTGCATTCGGGAAACCTTGCACCAGGGCAATCATCCGCTCTGCGGCGGCGTGCAGGTAGGGGTAGATCCAGTCGTTTGAGCCGTTGAGCCACACCTCGTGAAATCCGCCGGCGCCCCAGCTGCACTCGGGTGGCGTGACGGTTTGCAGGTGGCCATGGCGATCGAGATACTCGGCTGGCGTCAGGGACTGGATGTCGCTTTGATCGTAGGCGGTTTTACGCAGCAGAAAATCGATCCACTGCGGTCCCTCGAACCACCAGTGGCCGAAGAGTTCGGCGTCGTAGGGTGCGACGATGAGCGGCGGCGCATCGAAGAAGGACGACAGCCACTCCACCTGCCTCTGGCGATTGAACATGAAATGGCCCGCGTGCGACGCGGCGCGTTCACGCGCCCAGCCGGGATGATAAGGTTCCTTCCAGTCGGACTTGCCCGTGATGCGGTGATATTTCAGGCCCGTGAAGGTGGCGATACCGGCGTGGCGGAGTCTGCGAATGTGCTCATCGTTTACGTCAAAACCAGCGTCACGGTAAAACTCCCGGTAGGTCGGATCGCCGGGATAACCTTCTTCCGCGGCCCAGACCTGCTTGGAGGATTCGTAATCGCGTGCGAACGCGGCCGGACCGCCGGGCGTACGTGCCGGACGGTGCACGCCATATTTGGGGCGGGGGTCGGCATTCAGCAGGCCGTGCGAATCGAGGAAAAAATGATCGATGCCGAATTCGTTCAGGAGACGATCGATGCCGGGCTTGTAACCGCATTCCGGCAACCAGATACCGCGTGGCGGTCGCCCGAGGATACGCTGGTGTGTGCGCACGGCCATGGACAATTGTGCGTACAGGCTTTCCGCATGCGTGGCGAGCAGCGGGAAGTACCCATGTGTGGCGCCGCAGGTGATGATCTCAAGGTGGCCGCTTTCCATCAACCGGCGAAAGGCTAGCGTCACGTCAAGATGGTCCTGCTCCACGAATCTTTGCCGCAAGTGTTCGTAGAGGTGGGTATAGAACAGTACCACCGGATGAAAATAGGGGTCATGCGCCGTGCGTTTCCGTTCGCCTTTCAGGGCTTCCAGGCGCTCGTCGAGATAGCGGAGATAACGGCCCTGCAGCAGGGGATCGGTCATCATGGAAAGCAGAGTAGGGGTGAGTGACATCGTCACGCGAAAGTGCACACCGTCGCGCACGAGCCCCTCGTAGATATCGAGAAGCGGCAGGTAGGTCTCGGTCAGCGCCTCGAAGAACCAGTCTTCCTCGAGAAAGCGGTCATACTCCGGGTGACGCACGAACGGAAGGTGGGCATGCAGAACGAGCGCAAAGTAACCTTTGGGGTTCACGCTGATCGAACTACCGTTTGCTGCTGCTGATGGCGTTTGCCCAACCCAACCGTTCCCCGCCACGCGGGCTGCCGATTGATGACGTCCAGCCGAGCTGTGCCCCCGTTACGAAACCACCAGCGCGCAAATACATTTCGCGGAATTTCTGGTCGCTGATCCACCATTGACGGTCGGTACGCCCGGAGGCGTAGAGACCCGGAATGCGGGCAATGCCGCGGTGGATGGCGGTGACGAACTCGCCGGTGTCGCGGTAATAACCGAGGTGTGCGTAAAAGCCGCCGGGCTCGGACTGGTCGTCGACATGGAAATACCAATGACCGCGCTCGCCGGGCAATGGTATTTCCTGCATGACATGGAGTGTGTCATCTGCAATGCGGCAAAGCCGCAACTTCATGCCAGGCTGGCGCGTGGTCGCGCCCGGTTCCAGTATCCAATAGGCATGCAGGACGCCGGGCTTCTGCGGCAGCAGACAAAGCGCGGGTTCACGCAGCACCGGTAGCCGGTCGATATCTTCCCCGAGGTCAGTGACGGAAGGGCGCAAGGATACGGTGATGCCGCGCGGTGTCACGGCATATTTGGCGTCTTCCACCCGCTCTTCATCACTTGACAGTCGCGCGGCACTCGACATGAGATTGATCGCCGGCTCTTCACGTGTTGACCCGGAAGCCGCCGGCACAGGCGTCGGACGGACAGTAGTTTTCTTCGAGGGGACGTGGCGCGAAGAACGTGCCGCCGGCTTTGCCGCGGTCTTCTGCGTCGCTGGTTTCGATTTTTTGGCTTTGGGTGCAGCCAGGTTTTCTGGCTGCGCCAGCACGCGCCGAAGTTCCGCGATTGAAAGTTTGGAGTAGCCTTTCAATCCCCGGGATTTTGCCAGTGCGCGAAGTTCCGCGATTGTTTTGGATACCATTGCCTTACCCCATGAAGGTTGATTGCACAGGAAAGTTCGGGATAGTGGCTCTAGTGATACAGGAAGCTTCATCCTTTCACTCTTGCCCGTAATTGTAAAGTGTGTATTTCCTCGGGAAACCCGCACAAATATCCCTGACGATTGCACCAATTTGTTGATCTTGGTCAATGTCTGGACAACACAATGGACGCACAATTTTACCAGACGACGGCGCCAAGGCCGTGGATCACGAACTTGGGGGAATCATGTTTCTCAGACACAGGCCAAGCAACGATCTGGTCGAGATTCTGGATCTGGAAGCGCTTTTTGATCCCTTTAAGCGCGAGGCAAAAGGCAGGTTCCACGCCGGCGAAGAAATGCCGGACGCGACGGGTTTCACGAAAACCGATCTGGTGTTCCCCTCCGGGGAGCGCCTGCCGCGCTGCTGGGTAGATCCGCACTACAGAAACTAAGCCGCGCGAGGTGTCAGACATGGATCGCATCGTGCAGTGGCTGGGAAAGGATGCAGATTCTCTGTTGAGCCATGTGTGCCACACGGTTCCGAAGGAACGTCTGCATCTGCCGGGTCCGGATTTTGTGGACCGTATTCATCGTGTTTCCGATCGTCACATCCAGGTGCTGCGCAACCTTCAGCGGATAATCGGTCACGGCCGGCTCGGGGGCAGTGGCTATCTCTCCGTCTTGCCGGTGGATCAGGGGATCGAGCATTCGGGGGGAAGTGCCTTTGCGCCCAATCCCGATTACTTCGACCCGGAGAACATTGTCCGGCTTGCCATTGAGGGCGGGTGCAATGCGGTGGCCTCCACGCTGGGCGTGCTCGGCTCGGTGGCGCGCCAGTATGCGCACAAAATCCCCTTTATCGTGAAAATCAACCATAACGAATTGCTGACCTATCCGAATCAGCACGATCAGATTCTTTTTGCTGGTGTCCAACAGGCGTGGGATCTGGGCGCATCGGCCGTGGGAGCGACAATTTATTACGGCTCGGAAGAGTCAGATCGGCAGATTCAGGAGATCACGGATGCCTTTCGCCATGCGCATGAGCTGGGGATGGCCTGTGTGCTGTGGTGCTATCTGCGCAACAGCGCTTTCAAAAAGGATGGTGTGGATTACCACCTTTCTGCGGACCTGACCGGACAGGCGAACCATCTCGGCGTGACGATCGAGGCGGATATCGTCAAGCAGAAGCAGGCGGAGAACAACGGCGGTTATACGGCGCTTGATTTTGGCAAGACCCACAAAAAGGTTTATTCGGAACTGACCACCGACCATCCTATCGACCTTACCCGCTACCAAGTAGTGAATTGTTACATGGGGCGCGTAGGGCTCATCAATTCAGGAGGTGCCTCTGGCGAGAACGATTTGGCGCAGGCCGTGCGCACGGCGGTGATCAACAAGCGCGCTGGCGGGATGGGACTGATTTCCGGGCGCAAGGCGTTCCAGCGTCCGATGAAGGAAGGCGTGGCGTTACTCCACGCGATTCAGGATGTGTATCTTGAGAAGGGTGTTACCGTAGCCTGAGACATTTTACTAACGCAACGTGAGGGTACTATGCAGACTCCATTACAAGTGACCTTTCGAGACGTACCGCCGTCGGAAGCTGTCGAAACACGCGTCCGCGAGAAGGCGGACAAGCTGGGTCGTTATTATGACCGGATCATGGGGTGTCATGTGGTGATCGAGATGTCGCAACGGCACAAGCATCAGGGGAAACTCCACAGCGTGCGCATCGATCTCACCGTTCCGGGCGCGGAGCTGGTGGCCAACAACGCCGAGCATGAGGATGTCTATGTCGCTGTGCGAGATGCCTTCGATGCCATCACGCGCCAGCTGGAGGACTATGCACGCCGGCAACGGGGAGAGGTGAAGACGCGTGCTACCTCCGGCGGTACATGAAGTCACGGCGGGAAACGATTTTCAGACTTTCCGGGTAAGGAGAGTCTGTTCGTACAGCTGGAGGTACTCCGTGGCGCTGTGATGCCAGCCGAAATCCTGCCGCATGCCGGCAAGCATCGTTTTCCGCCAGAGTGGTTTGTTCTTGTATAGTGTAAGCGCACGTTCGACGGCGAGGATCAATTCATCCATGTTTGCCCGGCCGAATACGATGCCCGTGGCTGTCCCGGCGGAAAGATTTTCTGGCGTGGCATCGACCACCGTATCCGCCAGTCCGCCGATACGGCGCACAATGGGCAGGGTGCCGTAGCGCAGGCTGTAGAGCTGGTTGAGACCACAGGGTTCGAAGCGGGATGGCATGAGAAACATGTCGGCACCGGCTTCAATGCGGTGGGCGGCGGCTTCATCGTAACCGATACGTACGGCCAACTGGGCCGGATAACGCATCGCCTGTGTCCGCAGGGAATTTTCATAATCCACATCGCCGGTACCGAGCACCACCACCTGAATGGCCCGGTCCATGAGCGCGGGCATGGCATCGAGGACAAGGTCGATGCCTTTCTGTTGCACCAGTCTGCCCACAATCCCGATCAATGGGGTCTGGGGAGCGGCTGGCAGGCCAAATTCTTTTTGCAGGGCAAGTTTGTTTGCTTGTTTGCCGGTCAGACGGTGGGCCGAATAGCGTTTGGCGATATGCGTATCGTCCGCCGGGTTCCAGGTTTTCTCGTCAATGCCATTCAGGATGCCGGTGAGGGATCCGGCGCGGAAACGCAGCAACCCATCCAGGCCACCGCCGAATTCAGGGGTCTGGATTTCACGCGCATAGGTCGGGCTGACCGTCGTCAATCGATCGGCAAACACGAGCCCGCCCTTGATGAACGAGAGGCTGCCGTGAAATTCGAGCGCCTCCGGGGACCACAGGGATGACGGCAGGTCAAGGGTGGTGAAGGTCTCGTGGGGGAACAGGCCTTGGTAGGCAAGATTGTGAATCGTGAAAACCGTGGCGGGCCGTTTCTCCTCCATGTCCAGCAACGCGGGCACCAGCCCGGTTTGCCAGTCGTGACAATGGACCAGATCCGGTTGCCATTTCAGACCAGACTGGTTCAAGGCGATCTGCGTTGCCACGCGCGCAAACAGCGCATAACGTGAGGCGTTGTCATGCCAGGGTTGACCGTGGGCGTTGAGATAGGGATTGCCGGCACGTTCGAAGGCCGGGGGAAAATCCACCAGCCAGGTTTTGACACGCGTGCCGGGAAGTTTTCCTTCGAGCAGGCGCACGCCTTGCGCGAGGGTTGGCAGAAAAATCTGTGCCACGGTTTTTAATTTTCCGGCACCGGCCAGGGCATCGCGATAGGCGGGCAGGAGCAGGCGCACGTCGGCATGCAGCGATAGCAGGGCCGCTGGCAGGCTTCCGGCGACATCGCCCAATCCACCGGTCTTGACCAGGGGATACACTTCGCTGGCGACAAAGAGAATTTTTAGCATCGCGCCGTTCGACTTTTCAGTGAAAGTGTGGGCTAGAAACCGTAGTGTATTTGAAAGTGTGGCGATGTGGTAAATTTTGAGATGTAGGAAGTGGATTTCCCGTGTTTCGTGGAACAAGACATAAGGACGGTGTTCGCATGCAGCAGAGTCAGGCCACACGCCTTGTCAGGCGTCTAGCACGAGACACGCTGGCTCTGATCCTTGCCGGAGGGCGCGGTGCGCGTCTGAAACAGCTGACCCTTTGGCGCGCGAAACCGGCCGTTCCTTTCGGTGGAAAGTTCCGCATCATCGATTTCCCGCTCTCCAATTGCATCAATTCCGGTATCCGCCGTGTGGGCGTGCTCACGCAGTACAAGGCACATTCGCTGATTCAGCATATCCAGAAGGGCTGGGGATTTCTGCGTGGCGAATTCAGCGAGTTTGTTGAATTACTGCCGGCCCAGCAGCGTATTGAAACCTCATGGTACGCCGGTACCGCCGATGCCGTGTACCAGAATCTGGATATCATCCGCAATCACGCGCCCAAGTTTGTTTTGATTCTCGCTGGCGATCATGTCTACAAGATGGATTATGGCGCCATGATCGCCCATCACGTCGACCACGATGCCGACATGACGGTTGGTTGCATCGATGTGCCCCTTGATCGGGCTCAGGATTTTGGCGTGATGACGGTTGACACCAGCGGACGGGTGATCCGTTTCGCCGAGAAACCGAGTAACCCAGAACCCTGTCCTGGCCGTCCGGATGCGGCGCTCGCCTCCATGGGTATCTACGTTTTCAATACGGATTTCCTGTACGAGCAGCTCATCAAAGATGCGGACCAGCGAAACTCCTCACATGATTTTGGCAAGGACATCATCCCCGCGATCATCAATGACTACCGGATCATGGCCTACCACTTCCGTGGTCCGCAGGGCAGTAAACAATCCTACTGGCGGGACGTGGGAACGGTTGATGCATATTGGGAAGCGAACATGGAGTTGATCGGCATTACTCCCGAGTTGAATCTCTATGACGAGGAGTGGCCTATCTGGACCTATCAGGAGCAATTGCCCCCCGCCAAGTTTATCTTCGATGACGATGACCGGCGTGGCATGGCCGTGGACTCGATGGTATCCGGTGGTGACATTATTTCCGGGGCCATTGTGCGTCGCTCATTGTTGTTCTCCAATGTACACGTGCATTCTTATACGACCATCACGGACTCCGTGGTTCTCCCGAATGTCACCATTGGCCGGCATTGCCGTCTCAGAAAAGTCGTGATCGACAAGGGTTGTCACCTTCCGGAAGGCACCGTGGTTGGCGAAAATCTTGAAGACGATGCCAAGCGT
The DNA here is from genome assembly GCA_041481225.1 of Sulfurifustaceae bacterium. Lineage (GTDB taxonomy): Bacteria > Pseudomonadota > Gammaproteobacteria > Acidiferrobacterales > Sulfurifustaceae > Sulfuricaulis. The sequence goes on from JBGPBL010000023.1 coordinate 9,083, forward strand.
TTTTATGTGACACCTCGTGGGGTGGTGCTGGTGACGCCGGAGATGCTCGGACAGGAACTGCATCATGTCCGCTGATCCGCGGCTCAAGGTAGTGCTGTGCTGGCACATGCACCAGCCACAGTATGGTGATCTTCTGAGCGGCGTCTATCATTTGCCCTGGACTTACCTGCATGCGATCAAAGATTACGTCGACATGGCGGCACATCTCGAAGCCGCACCGGCGGCACGTGCCGTCGTTAATTTTGTGCCGGTGCTGCTGGAACAGATTGATGACTATGCCCGTCAGATAAAGGGATTTCTCACTAACAGTCTCGCCATTCACGATCCGTTGCTGGCCGCGCTCGTCCAGCCGGTATTGCCAGCGGACGATGAGCTGCGACTGGTGATCGCCAGGGAATGTCTGCGCGCGAATGAAGTGCGCATGATCGGTCGTTTCCCCGCGTATCGACGTCTCGCCGACATGGCGGCGTGGTTGCGGCAGCAGCCCGAGGCGGTGCACTACATGAGCGGCCAGTTTTTTGCCGATCTACTCATGTGGTATCACCTTGCCTGGCTGGGTGAGACCGTGCGCCGCAGCGATGCGCGCATCAAGCGCTTAATCGACAAGGAGACAGGATACACGCTGCACGACCGGCGTGAATTGCTTGCCGTGATCGGCGAACAACTGGAAAGCATCACGCCTCGTTATGCGCGGCTGGCGGAGCGTGGCCAGGTGGAACTCTCGGTGACGCCCTATGCGCACCCGATCCTGCCATTGTTGCTCGATTTCAAATGTGCGCACGATGCTATGCCGGATGCCCCGTTGCCACATATGGAATCCTATCCCGGCGGTATCGAGCGCGCCCGCTGGCACATCCGTGAGGGGAACGAGGTCTTCCGGCGTCATTTTGGACGTGCTCCCTCCGGTTGTTGGCCGTCCGAAGGAGCGGTGAGTCATGCCGCCCTCACGTTGCTTGGTGAAGCCGGATTCTCCTGGGCCGCGAGCGGCGAAGGCGTGTTGCTCAATAGCCTGGTGAAATCCGGCCAGGCGCCACAGACACCAAAGGAAGTCTGGCTCTACAACCCGTACTCCGTGGCCGATAGCAACATTACCTGTTTCTTTCGCGATGACGGTTTGTCAGATCTGATCGGCTTTACCTATGCCACCTGGCATGCGGACGATGCCGTCAGTAACCTGGTGCATAATCTCGTGAACATCGCCGACAGTTACAAGGAACATTCGGGGCATGTCGTATCAATCATCATGGATGGCGAGAATGCCTGGGAGCATTATCCGGAAAACGCCTACCATTTTCTGAGTGCCCTGTATCAACGTCTGTCAGAACATCCCCGAATCGAGCTCACTACCTTCTCGGCGTGTCTGAAGGACAGTGCCGTCCAGCCACTTCCCCTGCAGCGCATTGCCGCCGGCTCCTGGGTTTATGGAACGCTTTCCACCTGGATAGGCGAGCCGGACAAGAACCGGGGCTGGGACATGCTGGGCGACGCCAAACGTGTCTTCGATGCCGTGGCGGGTAAGCTCGGCGACGAGCAGCGGGCGAGGGCGGAGCGGCAGCTCGCGGTGTGCGAAGGCTCCGACTGGTTCTGGTGGTTTGGCGGCGATAACCCCGCGGCGACGGTATCCGACTTCGAACGGCTTTACCGCCAGCACCTCACGAACCTCTATCAGTTGCTTGGCCAAGAGCCACCGGAATACTTGGCCCAGGTGTTCACGCGTGGTGGCGGCGCCCCCATGCACGGAGGGGTGATGCGTCCGGGAAAAACGAATTAGACACTAAATTTGGTTTCAGGCTCTGCGAGTCGGATTCAAAGCGGCTACATTGAAAAGTAATGAACTCGAAACATATCTTAGATAAACGTCGCGCCGGCGTGTTGCTGCATCCCACTTCCTTGCCTGGGGGGATGAGCAGTGGCGACCTCGGGCCGGAAGCGCATCGCTTTCTCGAATTTCTGGCGCAGTCAGGGTTTACCGTCTGGCAGATGTTGCCGCTTGGGCCGACCCACCGCGACGGTTCTCCTTACCATTCTCTTTCACTGCACGCCGGGAATCCGATGCTCATTAGCCTTGACCGATTGGTGGAGAGGGGCTGGCTGGACGGTTTCAACGTGCCGGATGCGGAAAACGCGATGGCCTATCGCGTGAATTGTCTCGCCCGGTCCCATGGCATTTTCGCACAGCGCGCCTCGCAAGCCGATCACGAGGCCTTCGAGGACTACGTGGTCGCGGAAGCATACTGGCTTGACGACTACGCGCTTTATCGCGCCTTGCGCCGGGAATTTAACGGTCAGGCATGGTATCAATGGCCCGCGCCCTTGCGTGACCGTGAACCGCAGGCGCTGGCTTCCACGCGCACACGTCTTGCCGATGACATCGTCCAGGTGTGCTTCGAGCAGTTTGTGTTTGCCCGGCAATGGCAGGAATTGAGGGCTCGCGCTGGTGATGTGGGTGTATTGTTGTTCGGAGACATGCCCATCTTCGTCGCGCTCGATAGCGTGGATGTATGGATTCACCGGGATTACTTTACGCTCGATGACAAGGGCGAGCCGACCGTGGTCGCGGGCGTGCCGCCGGATTATTTTTCAAAAGACGGACAACGCTGGGGTAATCCACTCTATCGCTGGGATCGGATGCAGGCCGATGGGTTCCGCTGGTGGATCGAACGGTTGCGCACCGAGTTTCGGCGCTTCGATCTCTTGCGCATCGATCATTTTCGCGGCTTTGAGGCGCACTGGGAGATTCCGGCGGCAGAACAGACGGCGGTGAACGGGCGCTGGATCAAGGTTCCGGGTGTGGCGCTGTTTGAAACCCTGCGCGCCTATTTCGGCGCATTGCCCCTGGTGGCGGAGGACCTGGGCCTGATCACGCCCGAGGTGAATGCCTTGCGCGAGAAGTTCGGTCTGCCGGGCATGAAGATCCTCCATTTCGCCTTTGACAGCGACTCAAACAATCCTTACTTGCCGCATAACCATCGTGTCGATAGCGTCGTCTATACCGGTACGCACGATAACGACACGACCATGGCCTGGTTTGAAAATCTTCCCGCCGAGCGACAGCTCTTCGTGGTGGAGTATCTCGGTTACCCGCATGAGCCCATGCCGTGGCCGATGATCCGTGCCGCACTTTCCTCCGTATCTCGACTTGCCGTCATACCGATGCAGGACATTCTGATGCTCGGGCGCGGCCAGCGCATGAATACGCCGGGCACGACCGAGGGGAACTGGGGTTGGCGTTTCGAATGGGATCAGCTCGCGCCGGACACCACGGCGCGTTCCCGCCGCTTGGCGCAGTTGTATGGGCGCCTCTGAAGGGCCGGACGCGCCCTAACAGTGAATCTGCAGCTTGGTATAGGCGGCGATGGGTAGCGTAGCGGCAGTTCCCGTCACCGGCTCGCGTGCCACACCCGGGCCATAGGTCGCAATCAGATCCTGCTTATAGGCCTTGAAGAAATCATCAAAAAGCTGGGCACCAAAAACCCCGGTCGCATAGAGCTCATCGGTATCTTTGTTGTGTTCCAGGGCGATGGCCGCAAGCGGTTGAGTGGCCGGTCCGGTGAGCACCTTGGCCCCCTCGGCCGGATCGTAAACACTGCCATGGGCACAGCAGACGATAACCCCGCTCGATTTGGTCTGCCAGCCTTCCGCCAATTTGCTCTTTCCGGCGACATAATTGATCGCGCTGGTCTCTTTTGAGGGATAGGCGAGCTGATGTGCGCAGATCGCGGAGAATGCGACGATCTTGCGGTCGGGACCCACACCACCGGCCCACTGATATTTCCCCTGACGTTCCGTCGTGAGCGTGACATCACGCGCCGTCTCATTTTGCAGGCTGATAAGAAAACAGGGCGTGCTCTTGAAGGGGTAATTGAAAACATAGGCGTCGTACGGGGATAGCACGCCGGCTTTGATGGATTCGCCGTCCTTGCCCACGAGCTTGACGCGATTGAATGTCTTGAGCTCCTCGGCTTGTGCGCTGTGCGCCAACCGCTGTGTCAGACCCGCCATGGTGGCGATGCTGCCACAGATTTTGATGAACGATCTCCTGTGCATGCCGGTCTCCGCTATCAAGGCGAACAACCAGTAAAGGAAGGGGGCTCGGAGGGCCCCTCGTGGACAGCAAGACGATGTTACGAGAAGAGGTCGCGGTAGATGCCCTTTGCCCATTCAATGGTGGCATGTCCCTTGGCCTGATCGCGGTTTTCGAGCATGATGGCATTGGCAAAGCCAAACGCCTTTTTCTTGTCATCGAAGGCATAACCCGCATCCACGCTGATGGCCTCCATCGGATCGGCACTCACCATGGAGTAGCAGAGCGTATGCGGACTGACCCAGTTGATATCCTTGCCCATCGACCGGGCCGCGATCACTTTGGCCACATAATGACCTTCGCTATTGGCCGTGTTGGCGCTCTTGGAGTACGGCATGGGACGGGCATCGCCCGCCACATACACCCGTTCATCGCCGATCACGTTGTACTTGAACGGGTCGATGTGTGCTTCCTTCTGTGGGCTGCTGTTATCCACCAGGCCCATCTGTTCAATGAGGCGCGAGGCCCGTATGCCGGGATATATCGCGGCGTCGTCGAAATTATAACTGTCGAACTTGGTTTTAATAACCTTCTTCACCGGATCGACATCCTCGATTTCGGCCTTGCCAACGTATTCAATGATGCCTTTGTAGAGCTCATCGAACGCCGCATGGAAGCCTTTGGTCTTGATGGTGATGTCCGGGTTGTGATCCAGCACCAGCACCTTACCCTTGATCTTGTTCTTCATGATATGCGAGGCGATCATGCACGCACGCTCATACGGTGCCGGCAGGCAGCGGTAGTTTCCGCTGGGCACCGTCTGCACGAAGACGCCGCCCTCAAAGCCGAGAATCTTGTCGCGGATGGACACGTGCTCGGTCGGCATGGCAAAGCCGCCGGGGAAATTAGTGCGCAGCATGTATTCCTTGTCCAGATCCTTGACACCGATGCGGCTGTAGTCGTAGTCGATGCCCGGCGCAATCACGAGATAGTCGTATTTGATTTCGCCCTGATTGGTATGCAACGTGCGGCTGTGCCGATCGAGGCCGATGCAGGTCGCATTAAAGAAGGTGTAGTTGTTGTTCTTTGCGGCATCGAGGAAGCTGTGGGCTGCCAGTGATTCGAGGCTGACCAGGCCCGCATACCACAGGTTGCTGGTAAAGCACGATTCGTACATGTCGCGTTTTTCGACCAGCACGACATCAAGCTTGGGATTTTCTTTCTTTACATATTTGGCGATCGTAAGACCCGCGGTGCCACCGCCAACCACCACTACACGTGGACCTTTGGCCTTGGGCAGCGCTGCCACACCACCGGTATTCACCATGGCATCTTTCTCTTTTGCGGATGCGGAGCCGGTAACGGCTAGGCCGCCGATAACACCCGTGGCCAAGACGGCCGTGGATGCTCCGCTGATCTTGATAAAATCGCGTCTGGAAATTTTCTTGTCCATTGTGATTCCTCCTCGCTGAAGATTGGTTGCCTACGATGGCTGCCAGAGTTGGCAGTGTCCCAAATCTTAACGATATTCCTTTATTGCCTCGGTTTTACATGTAAACAGATTGTCTCTAACTTTAGACCATATAACAGGGATTACGAGACAAGGAATGTATTTTCCTGATTCAGTTCAATGCTATGGCACAGAATTAGGCAGCAATCTCTATACCTGAAAAGAAATTAATATAACTTAGGAAGTTATGGAAAGTGTTGGAATGCCAGATCTGTCACATTGGCATTCCAATCGGATTTATGGCGGTTGACAGAATGTCAGGTGCTTAAAATCAAAGCCAGATCATGTAGCCCGATTCGAAGCGGTGTGACAGGGCAGGGTGAAACGGGAACATGCGGATTTTGTAATACTGCAATCCGGGCAGTCGCGGTGTCAGATCCAGTTTGAATACGGTCTCGCCATTGTCATTCTGGATTTCCGGCGTGAAGGTGTGACTGTCGAGTCGGACGAATTCGCCATTTTCGACCTCCCGTCCGACGAGACATTCCACCAACACGTCATCGGCATGTAATCCGTTCAGGCGCGCGGCGACACGCATTGGCAATACCTCGCCCGAGCGAATTTCATTGGGCACATGGTCGAGGCGGCGCAGGCTCACGCCTGGCCAGTTGTGTTCGAGCCGTTTGCGCCACGCGGCGACTTCCTTGGCGCGGGAGAACTGGTTTCCCATCATCGTGAGTCGTTGCCGTTTTGCCAGCGAGTAGTAGTTCTTGACGTAGTCCATCACCATGCGTTCGGCATTGAAGCGTGGTATGAGTGATTTCATCGAGTTCTTGGATTTTTTCACCCAGCCTTCCGGATAACCGTAACCACTACGCTCATAGTAAAGTGGGATAACTTGGTTTTCGAGGATGTCGAGGAGTTCCTGGCTTTCCTCGCGGTTGCGATAGGTGCTGTCGTATTGTGGGCCGTGCGGGGTGATGGCCCAGCCGTTTTCGCCGTTGTACCCCTCGCCCCACCAGCCGTCGAGCACGCTCAGATTCGAAACGCCGTTGATGCCGGCTTTCTCGCCGGAGGTGCCGCTGGCCTCCATCGGAAATTCCGGGGTGTTGAGCCATACGTCCACCCCGGTAACCAGCTTGCGCGCCAAGGCCAGATCGTAACCCTCTACCAGGATGATTTTGCCCTCAAACTCCGGGCGGTGTGAATATTCATGGATCACCTGGATCAGACGTTGCGCGGGCATGTCGTGCGGATGCGCCTTGCCGGCGAATATGAGCAGCACGGGGCGTTTTGGATCGTTGAACAGGCGCGCGAGCCGCGCGGGGTCGGAAAATAAAAGCGTGGCGCGCTTGTAGGTCGCAAAGCGGCGCGCGAAACCGATGATGAGTGTGTCCGTCGATTTCGGTGTGAGGTGTCTTGTCAGTCGTTCGATGATGGCCTCGCTGCAACCGTTGCGCCGCTGCTGGAGTAGGACGCGGCCGCGCACATTTACCAGCATCTCCGCCTTGAGCGACTGCAGCACGCTCCAGTAACTGTGGTTGGGAATGCTATCGACATGTTCCCAGAATTCCGGGTTCAGCAGCTCGTTGCGCCATCCGCCGCCGAAACGCATGTCGAACAGATTGGCCCATTCACGTGCCAGGAAAGTCGGCACGTGTACGCCGTTGGTGACGTAGCCCATCGGGTTTTCTTCGGGCGGTATCTGTGGCCAGATATAGGAGGCCATGCGTGCCGCAACACTGCCGTGAATGCGGGAGACGCCGTTGCGGAAGCGTGAACCGCGTAGGGCGAGCGACGTCTGATTAAAACCGCCCTGATTGTTAGGGCTTGAGCCAAGTGACAGAAAATAATCCATGTCGGTGCCAAGCTCTTTCGCGTATTCCTCGAAATACGTGCTCATGAGGTGGTGATCAAAGATATCGTGGCCGGCAGGAACCGGCGTGTGTGTCGTGAATACGGTGCTGGCCGCCACCAACTCGAAGGCGCTGTCAAAGTCGAGTCCCTGGGACACGTGTTCGCGGCAGCGTTCAAGTATCAGAAAGGCGGCGTGTCCTTCGTTGATGTGCCATATGGTTGGATGGAGACCGACAGCTTGCAGTGCCCGCACGCCACCGATACCCAGGACGATCTCCTGCTGGATGCGCGTGTTGATGTCGCCGCCATATAGCTGATAGGTGATGCGGCGGTCGGCCTCAGCGTTGTCGGAAAGATCGCTGTCGAGAAGATAAAGTGTGATATGCCCGGCCTTGGCTTTCCACACCTTGAGCATCACACGCCGTCCGGGCATGTCCACGTGCACGTGGATTTCCTCGCCTTTGGTATTCGTGGCCGGGAAGACCGGCAAATCAGCAAAATGGGTAGGCGCGTAATGCGCGACCTGGTTGCCGTGCGCATCGATGGTTTGGGTGAAATATCCCTGGCGGTAGAGCATGCCCATGGCGACAAAGGGGAGGCCGAGGTCGCTGGCGGCCTTGCAGTAATCGCCGGCCAGGATACCGAGGCCGCCGGAGTAGATCTGGAAGCTCTCGTGGAAGCCGAACTCGGCGCAGAAATAGGCGACCATGTCTTCCGTGGGGTCGAGTAACTGCTGGATGCCTGGTTCGGCGCGTTCCTGGTGATAGGTGTCGTAAACCGACAGTACGCGGTTGTAATCTTCCAGAAAGACGCTGTCGTCCGCCGCTTCGTCCAGGCGTTTCTGCGAGACGCGGCGCAGAAATACCTTGGGGTTGTGTGTGCAGGTTTCCCACAGCTCGCGGTCGAGACGGAAAAACAGCCCGCGCACTTGACGGTCCCAGCTGTACAGGAGATCGTTTGCCAGTTCCTGCAGCCGTTTGAGGCGTTCCGGAATGACAGGCTGGACTTCGAGTGTGTAGCGTTTACCGGGCATGTTTCCTCAGTGGGTTAAGACAGGTATTGGCACAATAGTATAGTATGAATTACCTGCTTGGGTGACCTCCCTCGATATGATGTTTCCCGAGTTGCCCGGTCAAGCGCACCATGCGGAAATCCGATTTTCACTACTATCTGCCCACCGAGCTGATCGCTCAGCATCCTGCCTCGCCGCGGTCCTCGAGCCGTTTGCTGGTTCTTGATGGCGCCACCGGCGGCGGGTGCCGGGATGCGCAGTTTACCGATCTGCCCTCCCTGTTGCGCGCGGACGACTTGCTGGTGTTCAACGACACACGTGTGATACCGGCACGGCTATTCGGGGTCAAGGACACCGGCGGGCGTGTCGAGGTGCTGGTCGAGCGTATCCTGGACGCACACCGGGCATTGGCGCAGGTGCGCGCCAGCAAACCCCCCAAGCCTGGTTCAGGAATGTCGCTCGAAGGGGGTGTGGCGGCGCAGGTCGAGGGCCGTCATGGCGATTTTTACGAGCTGGCCTTTATGGTGGATGAGCCTTTATGGCAGATCCTCGACCGTATTGGGCACATGCCGCTCCCACCTTATATATCCCGCGCGGATGAAGTTGGTGATACCCAGCGTTATCAAACAATCTATGCCCGGCACCATGGCGCTGTGGCCGCACCGACGGCGGGCCTGCATTTCGACGAGGCCATGATGGCGCGTCTCAAAGCGCTGGGCGTGGAGAGTGCCTACGTGACGCTGCATGTGGGCGCTGGCACATTTCAGCCCTTGCGCGTCGATGACATCCACACCCATCGCATGCACAAGGAATTTTTGCGGATCGATCAGGCCACCTGCGATCAAATTAACGTGGCCAAGGCTGCCGGCCGGCGTGTGATCGCTATCGGTACAACCGTGATGCGGGTACTGGAGACAGCCGCCAGGGATGGCCGGGTGACATCGTACGAAGGGGAGACGGATATTTTTATTTACCCGGGTTATCGGTTCCAGATTGCCGACGCACTGTTGACTAATTTTCATTTACCCGAGTCCACACTGCTCATGCTGGTGTGCGCCTTTGGCGGCATGGAGCAGGTGCTTGGGGCCTACCTGCATGCGGTGCAGCAGCGCTACCGATTTTATAGTTATGGCGACGCTATGTATGTTTCCATGCCAGATAGACCCGGGTCGGTGCCATGAGTGGCGCAACCTGCTTCATGGCCTAAGCTTGTCGTACACATGTCGACATGTGCATTCGATTTCCTACTCAAATTAGAGGACGCGAACTATGATATCGGGCGATACCGCACCACGAGAAATGCGTTTTGAGTTCACCGGGAAAGCGCGTGAGTATTTTGGTATCTGGATTGTGAATGTGTTGCTAACTGTGGTTACTCTCGGTATTTATTCGGCTTGGGCCAAGGTCAGGCGCAAGCGCTACTTTTATGGCAACACCCAGCTTGGCGGATCATCCTTCAAGTATCTGGCCGACCCCGTGGCGATTCTCAGGGGCTGGTTGCTCGCAGTCGGGGTGTTTGCCGCGTATTCCGCCACAACCCATTTCTATCCACGTGCGGCGCCTGTGTTTATGGTTGCATTTCTGATTACGCTGCCCTGGCTTGTCGTGCGCTCGGTATCTTTCAACGCCCACAATACGGCCTTTCGTAATATCCGTTTTCATTTCGAGCGTAACTACCGCGAGGCGATCAAGGTTTTCATCGGCCTGACGTTGCTCATCCCGTTTACCCTGGGTTTAATCTTTCCATACATCGTCTATCGGCAGAAGAAATTCATTATGGACAACTCCCGCTACGGCGGCGGCACGTTTGGCCTCCGCGTCAGTCCGAAAAAGTTCTATATGGCCTACCTCAAGGCGTTGGGACTTTTGATTCTTTGTATTGTCGTGGTGGCGGCGGCCTCTGGCGCTGCGGCCGCTGTGTTCGGCAAGCCCACCGGAGGCCAGGAGGAAATCAGGCAGCGCGTGCAGATGATTGTCCCTGTAGTCATGGGCGTGACCATGTCAATGTACTTGCTGGTTTTCCTGTATCTGAATACCACCGTGACCAATCTGGTCTGGAATCACACCGAGGTAGACGGCAATCGATTTCGCAGCACTCTGCGCTTTGGCCGGCTATTGTGGCTGTATTTTTCTGGCATTGTGGCCGTCGTGTTGTCTCTGGGACTGCTCGCGCCGTGGGTGCGTATACGCTTGACGCGTTACCGGTTCGACAATCTGACCATGCTTGCTCACGGAGATCTCGACAGTTTCATTGCCAAGGCTCAGGCGGCAGTCGGTGCTGCCGGTGAGGAAATTGGCGAGTTTCTCGGTGTCGACGTTGGTCTGTGAATTCTATCCGGGCCAAACGGTACGACGGTAGTATCTCACGGTGCGAAGAAGTATGGCTGCATTGGGTGGAACCGGGTTTTGTATGCGTGCGTGGTGAGAATCTGAACAAGCGCTACGCACTCCGGGAAATTCGGCTGGCGCCGCCGTTAGGCAACCTACCGCGTGAATTGCGTTTTGCCGACGGCTCCTTGTGCGAAGTGGATCCGAACCCGGCACTCGATGCCTTGTTTGCGATCGGTGCCGTACGTCTGCTGCACCGCTGGGAGAACAGTTTGCGATATGCCTTCGTGGCGTTGTTTCTCACGGGGACAGTCGTTTGGGCCGTGATGGAATTCGGTATTCCTGCACTCTCCAAAAAAGTGGCGTTTGCTTTGCCGGTCGCGACCGAGGAACACCTCGGTGAGGATGCACTTTCCGCCTTGGATCAATTTCTTTTCGCACCGTCGAAACTTCCGGACGCAGAGAAGCAGAAATTAACAAAGATATTCCAGAAGATGCTTCCCGACGACGGGAGGCATTACCGTCTGGAGTTTCGTGCCTCGCACCGCATCGGTGCCAACGCGCTCGCGCTCCCATCCGGAATCGTGATTCTTACCGATGAGTTGGTGGCGCTTTCCAGGCACGATGAGGAAATTATCGCTGTGTTGGCGCATGAGATCGGACATGTCAATTACCGTCATACCTTACGACAGGTGTTGCAGAATTCTGTCTCGGGCTTGTTGGTCGCCACCATCACCGGCGATATTCTGTCTACAAGTTCCTTCGCCGCAACCTTGCCAACTGTCCTTGTCCAGACACATTTTGCCCGCCAGTTTGAAACGGAGGCAGATGATGCCGCCGTTCAATACCTGCACGCGCGTAAGATTTCCACCGAGCATTTTGCCAACATCCTGACGCGCCTGGCTGAGTCGCATCATGCTAATGAGAAGGGCGTGACCGATTATCTCTCAACACACCCCTCCACGAACGAGCGTATTCAGCGTTTGCGTAGCCATTTCTGAGTATCGCCTGTTGCTGGCACGGCAACAGGCTTGGCCCATACCCAACACTTTCGGCTTGGGTCCACAGTATGTAATATTCAGCACCAAATAATGGCATACGTCTCGTGACCGCGTACATTACGACTGGCTTTCCTCACTCACAGGATCGATCCACTTACATGTATTATCTTCCATGAAGTTTGAGCTTATTACGTATGATGGCCCTGCGCGGCGCGGTCGCATGACCTTTGCGCGTGGCACCGTCGAAACGCCGGCGTTCATGCCGGTCGGCACCTATGGCACGGTCAAGGCCATGACCCCGGAGGAGCTGCGCGAGATCGGCGCCGAAATCATTCTTGGCAACACCTTTCATCTTATGTTGCGGCCCGGCGTGGAGGTGATCCGCGCCCACGGCGGGTTGCATCGTTTCATGCATTGGGAAGGACCGATCCTGACCGACTCCGGCGGATTTCAGGTGTGGAGTCTTGGTCAGTTGCGCAAGGTCACCGAGCAGGGTGTGCATTTTCAGTCGCCGGTGAACGGCGACCGCATCTTCATGGGGCCGGAAGAGTCCATGGCGGTGCAGCAGGCGCTCGATGCCGACATCATCATGATCTTCGATGAGTGCACCCAGCACCCGGCGACGGAATCCGAGGCGCGCGCCTCGATGGAACTGTCGTTGCGTTGGGCCGACCGCTCGAAGGTTGCGCATGGTGCACATTCCGCGGCGCTCTTCGGCATCGTTCAGGGCGGTATGTATGAACATTTACGCGATATCTCGCTCACCGGCCTCAAACAGATCGGGTTCGACGGCTATGCCATCGGCGGGCTCTCGGTGGGGGAGAGCAAAGAGGAGATGTTGCGCATCCTCTCGCACATCGCCCCGCAGATGCCGGTAGACAAACCGCGCTACCTTATGGGGGTCGGCACGCCGACGGACCTGGTGGAGGCGGTGCGTCGCGGCATGGACATGTTCGACTGTGTAATGCCGACGCGGAATGCCCGTAACGGCTGGCTATTTACCCACGATGGGGCGGTAAAGATCAAAAACAGCCAATATGCCCGTGACACCGGCCCGGTGGACAGCCTCTGTGGCTGCTACACCTGCCGCCACTATAGCCGTGCGTATCTGCGCCATTTGCAGCAGGCCAACGAGATACTGGGCGCGCGATTGGCCACGATCCATAACCTGCACTATTACCAGAACCTGATGCGGGGGCTGCGCGAAGCCATTGTAGAAAAAGAACTGGATGATTTTGTTCAGAAGTTTTATCGTATGCGCCGCCCGGATGCCCCCTCCGAGGAACCGGGCGAGCCAAACGACACATAAATTAAGGAATAGCCATGAATTTTCTGATTTCTGAAGCCTGGGCCGAAGCCCCGGCCGCCGCGGGTGTACCGTCCCAGGGAAGCCCGGTAGTTACCCTTGTGATGCTCGGCGTACTGTTCGCCGCGTTTTATTTCATTCTTATCCGCCCTCAGGCCAAGCGTGCCAAGGAACACAAAGCCATGATCGCCGCGATCGCCAAGGGTGATGAAGTAGTGACCATGGGCGGCGTGTTGGGACGTGTGACCGGCCTTAGCGATGGCTATGTGACGGTTGAGATCGCCGCGGGTGTGGAAGTCAAAGTCCAGCGTAACGCCATCCAGTCGGTATTGCCCAAGGGCACGATGAAGTCAGCCTAAAAAAATAACTTCTGGTCACGGGATTCGACGTGGCTTGTATGAATAATGAATAAATACCCTCTCTGGAAATACTTGCTGGTTCTCATCGTGGTGGCGGTGGGGTTCCTCTATGCCTTGCCCAATCTTTTTGGCGAGTATCCTGCCGTCCAAATCTCACCCACGCGCACCACCAAGGTTGATCAGTCGCTGCTCGCGCATGTCGAAGATAAGCTGAAGCAGGCCAATCTGGCTTATAGTGGTGCACTGCTCGACGACAAGGGGGCAAGAATCCGGTTTGCCGATACCGAAACCCAGATCCGGGCGCGCGATCTGATAAGCCAGGAGCTGGGTGACACGTATGTGGTGGCGCTCAACCTGCTCCCGGCCACCCCATCCTGGCTCGCCGCGCTCGGTGGCAAGCCCATGTACCTCGGCCTCGATCTTCGCGGTGGTGTGCATTTCCTCATGCAGGTGGACATGAGCGCCGTGCTTAAGAAAGCAGAGGAAAGCTATATCGATGACATACGCCGTGTGTTGCGCGAGAAAAAGGTGCAGTACCAGACGGTAACCCGCCAGGAGCGCGGTGGCATTGAGATTCGTTTTCGTGACGTTCAGGAACGCGACAAGGGACGCGAACTAATGAGCAAGGAGATGCCGGATCTTGAATTGACCGACAGCAACCGTGGTAATGAGTTCGCCATCAACGCCAGCATGAAACAGACGGCGGTGGTGGAGAAAGGCCGTTTTGCACTTGAACAGAACATGAATTCGTTGCGCAACCGCGTCAATGAACTCGGCGTGGCCGAACCGATCATCCAGCAGCAGGGTGCGGACCGCATCGTGGTGCAGTTGCCGGGCGTGCAGGATACCGCCAAGGCCAAGGAAATCCTCGGACGTACCGCGACGCTTGAGATCATGATGGTGGACGAAGAGCATGATCTTGGGAGCACGCTGAGCGGGCAGGTTCCGGCCGGCTCCAAGCTTTACAAGATGCGCGACGGCCGCCCGATCTTGCTTAAGAACCGGCTGATCTATTCCGGCGACAACATCGTCGATGCCGCTCCAGGCTTCGAAAGCCAGAGCAACCGCGCCATTGTGTCGATCACGCTCGATGCGCGTGGCGCGGCCATCAACCAGCGCGTTACCGGCGAGAACGTGGGCAAGCGCATGGCGGTGGTGTATATCGAGGTCAAGTCGGAACCCAGGGTCGATGAGCACGGGAAGCCGATGATCGATGAACAAGGCAGGCCGGTGCGTGTCAGTAAACGTATCGAGGAAGTGATCACGGCGCCGGTCATCCGTTCGCAACTTGGCAAGCGATTCCAGATTGAGGGCATGGACTCCGTCAAGGAAGCCAATGAACTTTCCTTGCTGTTGCGTGCCGGCGCCTTCGCGGCCCCGGTTGAGATCATCGAGGAACGCACGGTGGGCCCAAGCCTTGGCGCCGACAACATCGCCAAGGGATTTCATTCGACGTGGGTGGGTTTCACCGCGATCGCCGTCTTCATGATCATTTACTACCTCATTTTCGGTATTGTTTCCGTCATCTCGCTGGCGGTGAACGTCGTTCTGCTGGTGTCGCTGCTGTCGATCCTTCAGGCCACGCTGACCCTGCCCGGCATGGCCGGTATCGCATTGACGGTCGGCATGGCGATCGACGCCAACGTGCTGATCAACGAACGCATCCGCGAGGAATTGCGTAACGGGAACACGCCACAAGCCAGCATCTATGCCGGTTATGAACGCGCCTTCGGTACGATTATCGACTCCAACATCACCGCCTTGATCGCGGGCCTGGCGCTCTTCATGTTCGGCACGGGACCGATTCGGGGCTTTGCCGTGGTATTGTGTCTCGGCATTCTCACCTCCATGTTCAGCGCCGTGATGGTGTCGCGCAGCATGGTGAATCTGCTGTACGGAAGCCGGCGCAAGCTGGAGCGGATTGCCATCGGCAATACGCAGTGGAAATGAGACAAACAGCCGGATAACAACGCGCCATGGAATTCTTCAAGATACGAAAAGATATCCCGTTCATGCGCCACGCGCTGGCGTTCAACGTGATTTCCGTGATCACGTTCCTGCTGGCGGTCTTTTTCCTGGCGACAAGGGGCCTGAATTTCGGCGTCGATTTCACCGGCGGCACCGTGATGGAGGTGAGTTATAGCCATCCCGCCGAGGTTCCGCAGATCCGCGATTCATTGGCCACGCTCGGTTTTCGCGATGTCAGTGTGCAGAACTTCGGTACCGCGCGTGATGTACTGATCCGGCTGCCATTACGCAAGGAAACCTCCAGCGCCAAACTGTCCGAGACGGTAATGGAGTCGCTGCGCCAGGCGGATACGGCGGTGGAATTGCGGCGTGTGGAGTTTGTCGGACCCCAGGTCGGCCGGGAATTGGTCGAAAACGGCGTGTGGGCATTGTTTTTTGTGTCGTTGGGTGTCGTGCTTTATCTCTGGGCCCGTTTTGAGTGGAAATTCGGCATTGCCACCCTCATCGCCAATCTGCACGATGTGGTAATCATTCTGGGATTTTTTGCCTTCTTTCAATGGGAATTTTCGCTGACGGTGCTGGCTGCGGTGCTGGCCATCTTTGGATATTCCGTGAACGAATCGGTGGTGGTGTTCGACCGCGTACGTGAGAACTTCCGCAAGATGCGCAAGAGTTCGGTGCCGGAGATCATCGACAACGCGATCACGCGTACGCTGTCCCGTACCATCATCACCCACGGCAGCACCCAGCTCGCCGTGCTTTCCATGCTGTTCTTCGGCGGGGAAACCCTGCATTACTTCGCCCTGGCGCTCACGATCGGTATCCTGTTCGGCATTTATTCCTCGGCCCTAGTGGCCAGCCCGATTGTCATGTGGCTCGGGATATCGCGCGAGGACATGTTGCTGGTGAAGAAAGAAACGCTGGAGGATGGCCGTCCCTAGCGCGTGGGGTTGTTGCCGGGCCACGTTTTTCTGTCTGTAATGCTGATACCTCTCCCAGGGGTTTCCAACCCGGTCAATTACACCGCGTTATTCCCTCAGTAACGTTAGACAAGTTGATTCAGCTTGCCTCGTCGCCGGAAATTCGGCCATTTTCGGGTATTTTGCATATTTCACGCAGGAACGCATGGGGTTGTTCCCAAGAGCGGATCAGGTTCGTCTGGATTTGCCCCGGGCAGCATGGAATAATCCAAACGCCTGCGAGCCCAGCGCGGAGCACCTCCCTACCGATATATTAAGGAGTTCAGAATGGTCTGCCGTTACCCACTGGTGCATGTCTTGGGCGGTTTTCTTCTTCTACTGCTCTCCGGTTGTTCCAAGAATATTCTCTCGTCCGATGAGGCAGATTCATCTGAACCAGTGCGTTCCGCGGATTGGATCGCGGCGCTGCCGGAAGGCGAGATTCGCCGGCAGGTGGTGCTCGGTTGCACGCCGTGTCACCAGATCGGTCCGCCGGTGGCGTACCGCAAGTCGCTGGAGGAGTGGCGCGAGGTCATCGCGCGCATGAAGAAGATCGATGACGGTCTTGATCTAAATCTCATCCGTCTTGATACCGAGGAACTCTCGCAGTGGCTTGCGGCCAACGCCAGGATGCCGAAACATGGCCGCAGCGTGACGACCGCGAAGGCGGATATCCGCGAATATCCCGCCGGCGCCAAGACCGGCTTCTATCACGACATGGCGATCAGCGCGGGCCGAGCCTGGACGGCGGATTATTTCGGCAATAAGCTTTATGGCACGGATATCAATACCGGGACTGTCGAGAGTTACGATCTGCCTGTGACGGTCGCCCCAGGCAAGCCGGGCGGCGCACATCAGATCGACACCACGCGCGACGGCATGGTCTGGATCACCTTCACCAAGTCCGAGCAGGTAATTCGTTTCAATCCGCACACGAAAGAGTTCAAGGTCTATTCCGGATTCGAGAAGGGCGGCAACGTCCAGTATTTTGTCGTCGATGCCGATCGCTACATCTACGAAGACGCAGACGGTGACATCTGGATGACGCATTTCTCGCGCGTGATGTTGAGCCGCCTTGATCCCAGGACCGGCGAGATCAAGGTCTATCGCACGGCGCAGCACCCGAGCCTGGCCGAAAAAGCCGTGCACCTCTATGCCGCGGTGGCCGACAGCAAAGGCCGGTTGTGGTTCACCGAAACCCACGGTAACCGTTTCGGTATGCTCGACCCGCGCACCGGGGAGGTGATGGTGAAGGACATGCCGGAGAAATGGGTCGGGCCGAAGCGCCTGGCAATCGACAAGGACGACGTGCTGTGGATTCCCGAACTGGCCTCGGGGAAGATTACGGTCTACGACACGCGGACGGACAAGGTTGTGGACCGTCTGACGCTGCCCATCCCGGGCGATTTTCCCTACGGCATCCGGCGTAACCGCTATACCGGCGATTTTTGGATTACTGGCTCGGGTTCCGACAGCCTCTATCGGCTGGATCCGAAGACCAAGGTTTTTTCCATCTATCGGCTGCCACGGCGCGGCGCTTACACACGCACCGTGAGCTTTGCCGACAACGGTGATATCTGGACCAACTATGCCTCGTTTCCGAACGCGCATACCCAGACACCTTTTGACGCTGGTGTCGTGGTGCGATTGCGGCCACAGTAAAAACCCCACCCCTCCGGCAGGTGCCGGAGGGTCTGTTACTCCGCCATTTCCGTGCATTTTCTTCTTCGGCAACCCATGCAAGGAGGCTTCGAATCGTATATCCTAGGCCGCTTTTCAGAACCGGCGTAGCCCCACCGCAGGTGGTTCGGGGCGCGGCGGAACGTCAGATACAGGAGTTCAGGGTTCACATGTTTACCAAAGATATGACCATCAAGGGCTATGACGACGAATTGTGGACCGCCATCCGCAACGAAGCCCGCCGCCAGGAAGATCACATCGAACTCATCGCTTCCGAGAACTATGCGAGCCCCCGCGTGCTGGAGGCCCAAGGATCGGTGCTCACCAATAAATATGCCGAAGGCTATCCCGGCAAGCGTTATTACGGCGGATGCGAATACGTCGATGTCGCCGAGCGGCTGGCGATCGAACGCGCGAAACAGTTGTTTGGCGCCGCCTACGCCAATGTCCAGCCCCATTCCGGATCGCAGGCGAACGCGGCGGTATACATGGCCTTGATGCAGCCCGGCGAGACGGTTCTCGGAATGAGCCTCGCCCATGGTGGGCACCTCACGCACGGCGCCAAGGTCAATTTCTCCGGCAAGATATACAACGCCGTGCAATATGGCCTGAACGACAAGACCGAGGAAATCGATTACGCCCAGGTGGAACAGCTGGCGCTCGAGCACAAACCGAAAATGATCGTGGCCGGTTTCTCCGCCTACTCGCGCGTGGTTGACTGGGCCCGTTTTCGCAGTATCGCTGACAAGGTCGGCGCCTATCTGTTCGTCGACATGGCACATGTCGCCGGTTTGATTGCCACGGGTATCTACCCCAACCCTGTGTCCATCGCCGACGTCACCACGACTACGACGCACAAAACTTTACGTGGACCGCGCGGCGGCATCATTCTGGCCAAGGCCAACCCCGAGATCGAGAAGAAACTGAACTCGCTCGTCTTCCCCGGCACCCAGGGCGGACCGCTGATGCACGTGATCGCGGCGAAGGCCGTGGCCTTCAAGGAAGCGTTAGAACCGGGATTCAAGACGTACCAGCAGCAGGTACTGAACAACGCGCGCGCGATGGCCAAGGTAATGATGGATCGAGGCTACAAGGTTGTTTCCGGTGGCACGGACAATCATCTGTTTCTTGTTAACCTCATCGACAAGGGGATTACCGGCAAGGACGCGGAAGCGGCGTTGGGCGCCGCGCATATCACGGTCAACAAAAATGCGGTGCCGAACGACCCGCAGTCTCCGTTCGTCACGAGTGGCATTCGCATCGGCACGCCGGCGATTACCACGCGCGGTTTCGGCGAAAAGGAATCACGCGAACTGGCCGGCTGGATCTGCGATATTCTGGGAAATACAAAGGATACCTCTGTGCTGGAGGCCGCCCGGGCCAAGGCGCAGGAGATTTGCCGGCGCTTCCCAGTATATGAGGATATCCTGCGGTAACGGCGGGTCGGGCGGGGCGATTCGCCTTTCATTCGCCGCTTGGTACTATGCTGATATGCGCTGCCCGTTCTGTTCCGCCGATGAGACCCGTGTCGTCGATTCACGCCTCTCCGACGACGGCGATTCCGTGCGCCGGCGGCGCGAGTGCGAGGTGTGCAGCGAGCGCTTCACGACCTTCGAGCGTGCCGAGCTGCGTCTGCCACAGGTAGCCAAATCCGACGGCCGCCGTGAATCCTTCGATGAAAAAAAACTCCGTGCGGGGCTGAGCCGGGCGCTGGAAAAACGGCCGGTCGATACGGAGGCGGTGGAGAAAATGATCGGGCGTATCCGTCATAAATTGCTGGCCAGCGGCGAAAGCGAGATTCCCTCGCGCCAGATCGGTGAATGGATCATGGAGGAACTGAAGGAGCTCGATCCCGTGGCCTATGTGCGGTTTGCGTCGGTTTATCGTTCCTTCCAGGATCTCAACGCGTTTCGTGATGAAGTGCAGCGCCTGCAGAACGAACCCAGCGCCGCGCTGCGGCGCCAGCAACTTTCCCTCATTCCCGAAGGTGACACGCCACCCAAGGCGGTCCCCACGCGCGGCCGGAAACCGGGCACCAAGCCGTGACAACCTCCGCCGCCGACGCCCGTTTCATGGCGCGTGCCTTGCAACTGGCGCGCCGCGGGCTTTATACCACCGACCCCAATCCGCGCGTCGGTTGTGTAATTGTGAAGGATGGAAAAATCATCGGCGAGGGCTGGCATGTCCGCGCGGGTGAGCCCCATGCGGAGATCCTTGCATTGAATCAGGCTGGGTTGCACGCGCACAGCGCGGGTGTGTACCTGACCCTGGAACCCTGCTGTCATCACGGTCGCACACCGCCTTGCACCCAAGCCTTGATCAAGGCCAGCGTGCAGCGTGTGGTGGCCGCCATGCGCGATCCCAATCCGCAGGTGGCGGGTAAAGGGTTTAAGGAATTGGAACAACATGGGATCACGGTAGCCGTGGGTCTCATGGAATCCGAAGCCGCGGCGCTGAATCCGGGTTTCATCCAGCGCATGCAGCATGGCCGGCCTTATGTGCGGATCAAGCTTGCCGCGAGTCTCGATGGGCGCACGGCCATGGCTAATGGCGAGAGCAAATGGATTACGGGCGACGCTGCGCG
The DNA here is from genome assembly GCA_041481225.1 of Sulfurifustaceae bacterium. Taxonomy (GTDB): domain Bacteria; phylum Pseudomonadota; class Gammaproteobacteria; order Acidiferrobacterales; family Sulfurifustaceae; genus Sulfuricaulis. The sequence goes on from JBGPBL010000023.1 coordinate 29,611, forward strand.
CGCGGATGTGCAGAAGTGGCGCGCACGCAGTTCGGCGATTCTGACCGGCGTCAGCACGGTGCTGGCCGATGACCCGTCGTTCACTGTGCGTGACATGGATATCGGACGTCAGCCGTTGCGCGTGGTGGTGGATAGTACGTTGCGTATGCCGCTCACGGCAAGAATGCTGCGTGGGGAAGGCAGGACGCTGGTGGTGACGGCAAGTCAGGATGCGAAGCGGGCGGATGCCTTGAAACGTGCCGGTGCCGAGGTGCTGGTGTTGTCTGCGGCACAGCAAGGCATTGATCTAGCCGCACTGATGCGGCACCTGATCTTACTGGAGGTCAATGAGCTGCTGGTGGAGGCGGGGGCCACGTTATGCGGCGCCATGCTCAAGGCGAATCTGGTGGACGAACTTGTTTTGTATTATGCCCCGCATGTCATGGGCGGGGCCGAGCGCGGCATGTTCGCGCTTCCGCCGCTGGCACGTATGGTGGATCGAATGTCATTCGAGGTTACGGATGTACGTGCCATTGGGCAGGACTGGCGAATGTTGATGCGTGCGCCGCGCTAGGTCGCGTGCCAGATCTGCATAATGATCTTCTTAGACTAAGACGGAATTCAATCCATGTTCACGGGAATTATTCAGGCGGTGGGAAAAATCGCCACCATCGACCCAAAGGGCGGTGATGCGCGCGTGTGCGTGGCTACCGGCAAGCTCGATCTTGCGGATGTGAAAATCGGTGACAGCATTGCCGTCAGTGGCGTATGCCTGACGGTGGTGGCGTTGTCCGGGGACGGTTTTACAGCGGATGTGTCTGGTGAAACACTCGCACGGACGGTATTTACGAGTCTGCGCGGCGGCGATCCCGTAAACCTGGAGAAGGCCCTGACTCCGACGACGCGGCTGGGTGGCCATCTGGTGAGTGGTCATGTGGATGGTTTGGGTACCGTGGCGGACCGCCAGGATGACGGCCGTTCAGTACGCTTCCGTATCAAGGCGCCGGATGCGCTGGCCAAATACATTGCCGAAAAAGGCTCGATCTGTATGGATGGAGTGAGCCTGACAGTGAATGCCGTGCACGGCGCGGAATTTGAAATCAATATCGTACCCCATACCCTGAACGAGACGACACTGGGTCTTTTCAAGCCGGGCAGGGGCGTGAATCTGGAAGTAGATTTGCTGGCGCGTTACCTCGAGCGCCTGTTGCTGGGAGAACAGGCAGCGCAATCTGGCGCCACGCTTACCCGCGAATTTCTGGCTCAACACGGGTTTCTCAAGTAGGTGGCGCGCATCCACCCTGTGGGATGACCTGAAAACCCACACTCGCTTTTGCAAGCAGTGTTCCCTGCTGATTTTCCGTCGTTCTTACCACCAGCTTGCTTACCACGAGGTATTTGCCCACGGGCGCCAGTCTGGGGATGGGCAGTGGTACCGTGGCGACGTAGTAGCCGTTGGTACTGAGCTGCTTGCTCACGGTCTCACGTTTTGTGGCAATTAACGTTCCATCGCTGGCATAAAACTCGCGTATCTCCTCGAATTCCATTCCTGGTCTGGCGGCGCGTAAAAGATAAAGTTCCTTATGAATGGCGACGTGGTGGCATGGGCTTATTGTCGTGGTGTCAAGCTGCAGCTTGTATAGCCGCGCGACAGCAGATGTATTTTTCGGCAATGGCTTGAAGTGACGGGCAGAGATCTCCAGGTCGGTATCTGAATTCCGATATTGCGTCGTATAGTCTGTTTCCTTGGCGCGCTCTTCGAACTGCGCGCAGGTTTCCTGGGTGAGGCTGGCGCAGCCGGACGCCAGCAGGACACACCCGATGATGACGGACAGGAAGAGGTGTTTTGCTATGAGGGGGCGACGGGTAAGTTTCATGTCTGATCCTTGGCGTTACCAAAGGCTGGATCAACCACCCCAGGCGTGCCGGAGCGTTTCGTATTTGTCCTTCCTAGGCTTGGCCGTTTGATCCACGGTATGGCTGGAAGCATTCACGAGCGCTGGCGATGGTTTGTTATCCATGTCCGGTGCTGTCGCCTTGGAAATACTCCGGGATACAGATATCCCAGACAAATTCTCCGCAGGCATGACCTTATGCAACGGATAAAGCCCAAGGGTCAGTACCAGAAGAATGGCGGCGGCTACCAACGAGAGATCGAGCCAGATACCGCCTAATATTTTATTTCGCCGCGAATCGGAGGTGGTTTCGTCTGCAGAATTATCGGCAGACAATCCAGCCGGTCTGTAACGTCGTTCCGTCAAATCCAGTTTGAGCAATGCGCTATGGAATTCGTCCGCGCTCTGAAAGCGGCGGTCCGGATCTTTCTCGATGGCTTTTAGGATGACCCGTTCGAGTCCTGGTGGAACCGCCCGTTGCAATTTCTTCGGGTGCGGTGGCATTTCCTGCACATGCGCGTGCATGAGGGCGTAATCGCTGCGGCGCTCAAAGGGCAGTCGTCCGGTGACGGTTTCAAATAGACAAATACCAAGCGAGTAGATATCGGAACGAACGTCGGTATCCCGGCCGTTGATTTGCTCGGGTGAAATGTAGAGCAGCGTGCCGACCATGGTTCCCCGCTGCGCGGGGTCCTGGCTGTCCAGGAGTCTCGCCACGCCGAAATCCATGAGTTTTATGTTTTCGTCACGGGTGATAAAAATATTGCTTGGCTTGAGGTCGCGATGAACCACCCCCAGCTTGTGAATATGATCGAGGCCGCGCAGCGTCTGTTCGAATACCCTGACCGCTTCCCCGGCGGACAGCAGACCGTGGGTTTTAAGCCTCTTCTCCAGGGTTTCGCCTTCGACGTATTCCAGCACCAGTACTTCGCCGGCGGCGTGTTCCATCGTGGAAAACAGCGTGACAACGTAGGGGCTGTTCAGCCGCGCTTGGGCCTGGGCTTCGGTTCGGAAACGTTTGAGGTAGTCTTCGTTTTGACACAGGTGTGGCGGCAGGACCTTCAGCGCCACGGTGCGATTGAGCTCCGTGTCGTGTGCCCGGTAGACCTCGCCCATGCCTCCGCCACCAATGCGGTTCAGGGTCAGGTAACGTCCGATCATGCTGCCGGGCTCGAGCGCCTCGTCCGGCGAGGGTGTATCCCGCTGTGCCCGACGCTCTGCGAATCGGTCGGTTATAATGACGGTGCTGTGGATTTTTTCAGATTTTCGCGCTTCCATGGACTCATTGCCTGCAGTGGTCCGGAAACGAACCCCGGAAATTCTTCATAACACGCCAGTTTCTCGATATATTGAGTATGGCGGTGGTATCCCCGTCTGCAGGCTGCGCAGGACGGGTGCAGCAATATGGCCGACAAGCGGTAGCAGCGGGCAGGGTGCTTAAATCTGAGAAAAGCTCAGAGAAATAAGCGATAATGTGTGCTCATTTCATGATTTTGTTGTGGTTTTTATGCCGATCAGCCCAATAACTGAAATTATCGACGAAGTTAAACGCGGTCGCATGGTTGTCCTCATGGACGACGAGGATCGCGAGAATGAAGGCGACCTCGTGATGGCCGGGGCGCACGCGCGTGCCGAAGACGTCAACTTCATGGCCAAATACGGGCGCGGCTTGATTTGCCTGACCCTGACACAGGAACGTTGCCGGCAGCTGCAGTTGCCGTTGATGGTGAGCGATACGCATCATCGGCGCACCACCAATTTTACGGTTTCCATTGAGGCGGCCGAAGGCGTCACGACCGGCATTTCGGCCGCCGATCGGGCGCGCACCATCCAGGCCGCCGTCAAGAAAAGCGCGAAACCGACAGACATCGTGCAGCCGGGACATATCTTCCCGTTGATGGCGCAACGCGGCGGCGTACTCGCCCGCGCCGGTCACACCGAAGCGGGTGTCGATCTCGCACGGCTCGCCGGGCTTGAGCCGGCGAGCGTGATTTGCGAAATCATGAGCGAAGACGGCACCATGGCGCGGTTACCCGAACTCGAGCAATTTGCCAGGCAGCACGATCTCAAAATAGGCACGATCGCCGATCTCATCCGCTATCGCATGGAACACGAGTCCACCATCCAGCGTGTGGGCGAATGCACGCTGCCGACGGATTTCGGCGATTTTCGCGTGCTGGCCTACCATGACGACATTGGTAATGCGGTGCATCTGGCGCTGGTGCGCGGCAGGATTGGGCATGAGCAACCCACGCTTGTGCGTGTACATGTGCAGGAAAGTCTGTTGGATCTTTTTACCGACGTGCACCGTGCCGGAACCTGGACACTGCATCGCGCCTTGGCACGTGTGGCGGAGGAGGGTACGGGCGTCGTGGTCATTCTTCAGCAGGAAGAGAAGCCCGCCGATCTGGTGGACCGCATCCGGCATTTTCAGGGGAAACATGAGGGATTAGAATTGCCCGCGAGGAAACAGGGGCGGGAAGAGATGCGTACCTACGGTCTTGGAAGCCAGATTCTGGCGGATCTGGATGTGGGCAGGATGCGCGTGTTGGGGCATGCCATGAAGGCGCCGGGCATGTCTGGATTCGGGCTTGAGATCATCGAGTACATCGAAGACGGACACATGCCACGGCAAGATGCGCCCAAGCAAAACAAAGAGAAGAAGGTATCCTGATGAGTGACGTGAAAAATATTGACGGTGATCTGGTTGTCCGCAATGCGCGCTTTGGCATTGTCCTCGGGCGTTTCAACGGTTTCATTGGCGAACGGCTGCTGGAGGCGGCGATCGATACTCTAGTGCGTCATGGCACGGATCAGGCCAACATCGAAGTGGTGCGCGTGCCGGGGGCATTTGAAATGCCGTTGACGCTCAAGCACATGGCAGCCAGCAAGAAATATGACGCGCTTATCGCGCTGGGCGCGGTCATTCGCGGCGCCACGCCACATTTTGAATACGTGGCCGGTGAATGCGCCAAGGGTATTGCACAGGTTGGCCAGCAGTTTGATCTGCCGGTGGCTTTCGGGGTGTTAACGGTGGATACTATTGAGCAGGCTATCGAGCGCGCCGGTACCAAGGCCGGCAACAAGGGTGTCGATGCCGCGCTCACCGCCATCGAGATGGTCAATCTGCTTAAGAAGTTGCGAACGTAAAGGGGGCACCACATGGTCAAGGGCAGTCGCCACAAAGCGCGCCGCGCCGCGGTGCAAGCGCTGTATCAGTGGCAACTGACGCAGCAGCCACCCGGTGATATCGAGGACCATTTTATCCTCGACCACGAAATGAACGATGTCGATCTTGAGTACTTCCATCATCTGGTTCGTGAAGTTCCGCTGCACCTGCATGAACTGGACGATCATATTTCCCCGCATCTCGACCGTGACTTGAGCGAAGTCGACCCCGTGGAACGTGCCATTCTCCGTATCGGTGCCTACGAGTTCGAATTTCATCCCGAGATTCCCTACAAGGTGATCCTGAACGAGGCCGTCGAATTGGCTAAAACCTTTGGCGCCGAGCATGGACACAAGTACGTCAACGCCATCCTCGACAAGGTCGCCGCCGGCCTTCGCTCCGGTGAAATTCAGGCCGCGCGCTCTTCCGCCTGATTTCCGCCTTTGAACGAATTTGAGCTGATTCGCACCTACTTCGCGCGCCAGCCCGTCCAGCGCGCCGACGTGGTCCTCGGCATCGGCGACGATGCCGCGATTCTCGCCCCACCGCCTGGCAAACAGGTTTGCGTGACCACCGACGTGATGGTCTCCGGCGTGCATTTTCTGTCCGATGCCGACCCCGTGGCCCTTGGCCACAAGGCGTTGGCCGTGAACTTGAGTGACTTGGCCGCCATGGGGGCGGAGCCCGCCTGGTTCACCCTCAACCTGACGCTTCCCGAAGTAAAGGAGACCTGGCTTGAGCAATTCTGCAAAGGATTGTTCGCGCTGGCATGCCAGTATAATGTCCAGCTAGTTGGCGGTAATACCTCGCGGGGACCCCTGGCCATCGCCATCGAGGCGCAGGGTTTTGTGCCAGAGGGAAGGGCGTTGTTGCGTTCCGGCGCCAGGGCGGGCGACCGAGTTTACGTGACAGGAGAATTGGGTGATGCCGGACTGGTGCTGCAGCATGAGCTTGGCAAAGGGCGTCTGCCGGATGCCGTTTTCGAAGCGATTGCCGACAAGCTGCACCGGCCGACGCCGCGTATTCCAGAAGGCATGGCCTTACGTGACATTGCCCACAGTGCCATTGATATTTCCGATGGACTGCTCGCAGACCTGGGACATATTCTTGAGGCGAGCCACGTGGGCGCACGTTTATTTTTGGCTAACATCCCTGTTTCCCCCGCCTATCGTGATCATATAAAGGAAGCAGGCTGGGATATGGCTCTGACAAACGGCGATGATTATGAACTTTGTTTCACGGTACCGGAGAAAAACATCGTGGCACTGGAAAAACTCCAGTTTCCCTGCGGGTTTCACTGCATCGGCCAGATCGAACAAGCGCATGGCCTGCGTATCACCGATGAATCCGGCAAGCCTTATCGCCCACGGCAGACGGGACACGATCACTTCGCAGAAAAAAAGAATAAATAAACAGGATTTACCGGACCGGGAACATAAGGCAGACAAATTATTTTATGAATTCTGTTAATCCTGTCCATTAATTTTTCGGCTCAACGCGGATTCGTATGGGTGATTTTTGCATGATCCGGGAGCGGTGGCAAAAAATGCGTAATGATCTTCATGGCCAAGTACTGTTCATCGCGGAAGCCGTAGGCCTTACGCTGAATGACACGAATCGTGTTGTTCAA
>JBGPBL010000024.1:0-34833 GCA_041481225.1 Sulfurifustaceae bacterium
ACCTATGCGCACAAGCCGCGCCCCACGGCCTCGGTCTCCGGCCTGTTCCTGCTGTGCTACGGATGTTTCCGTTTCATCGTGGAATTCGTGCGTGAACCGGACCCGCAGCTTGGCTACCTTGCCTTCGGTTGGGTGACGATGGGCCAGGTTCTGAGCCTGCCCATGGTCCTGTTCGGTGGCTGGCTGATGTGGTGGGCACACCGGAGGCTTGCCAGGAACTAGCGTGATTTTGCACCCCTTCGTCAGCTTGGTGCAGGTCTGAAACGCGCGAGAACGTAAGAGTGAAGCCCCGAGGGTAATGCGCAGCGTCGAAGCGTCAACGACGACTCACGACATCGAACGCTCAGGCATATGCCGTCAACTTCCGATTATCCTGTGAGTTTACTCAATTAACTAATCCAAATTGTTTTTATATTCGCGAACTCGCGAATCCCGTGAGCCGATAGCTCGCGCCCGTAGCCCGATGCCTTGATGCCGCCGAAGGGCAGGCGCGGGTCACTTTTCACCATCCCGTTGACAAAGCTCATGCCGGACTGGATACGTCGTGCGAGCTGTTCACCTTTCTTTGTATCCTGAGTCCAGATACTCGCGCCCAGACCGTAGCGATGATCGTTGGCGATGCGGATGGCATCCGCTTCGTCTTTCGCACGAATGACGATGGCGACTGGTCCGAACAGCTCCTCCTCGTACGCGCGCATGCCGGGCTGGACATGATCGATGATCGTGGGTTCATAAAAGAAACCAGGACCCGCGGCCGGTCCACCACGCAGCACGATGTGGGCGCCCTGGCTGATCGAGTCGGTGACCTGTTTCAACAGTTGATCGCGCAGATCGGCGCGCGCCATGGGGCCGAGCTGGGTGTCTTCCTGCATCGGGTCACCCAGCCTTAGGGTATGGGCCTTTTGCCTGAACCGGGCAAGGAATTCATCGGTGATGTCACCAACCAGAATAAAGCGCTTAGCGGCGATACAACTTTGGCCGCAGTTGAGAAAGCGCGAGGCAACGCCCACGGTGGCGGCCTGTTCCAGGTCGGCATCGGCGAGCACGATGAACGCATCCGAACCACCCAGTTCCAATACTGTCTTTTTAAGGTTCACCCCGGCCGCGGCCGCCACCTTGCGACCAGCCGCTTCGCTGCCGGTGAGTGTCACCGCATGGATACGCGGATCGGCGATCACCTTTTCCACTTGTGCTGCAGAAATCATAAGGGTGCGGAATACGCCACTGGGGAACCCGGCCTTGTGAAAGAGTGCCTCGATAGCGAGCGCGCACTGCGGCACGTTCGAGGCATGTTTCAAAACCGCCGTGTTGCCCGTCATTAGGCTCGGCGCCGCGAAACGGAACACCTGCCAGAACGGAAAGTTCCACGGCATGACGGCAAGCACGGTGCCGAGCGGGAGGTAGGCGATATAGCTCAGCCCGGCGTCGGAGTCGATTTTCTCGTCTTTGAGAAGGCGTTCGGCATGCTCGGCGTAGAATTCGCATCCCCAGGCGCATTTTTCAATCTCGGCGTGTGCTTCCTTGATGATCTTGCCCATCTCCAGCGTGATGAGTTCGGCGTAGTGGGCTGTATTGGCACGCAATTCGGCGGCGATATTCCTGAATAACCGCGCACGCTCGGGAAAAGAGGCGGCCTGCCAGCCTATGGTTGCCTTGGCAGTCTCCTGCAAGGCATGTTCCAGCTGGCGGTCGTTCCACAGGCCAAACGTCATTAAGCGCTCGCCGGTGGTGGGGTTGATCGTTTCCATGGCCATGGCCTATGTTCTTTTACAAATTGGAATTTATTTTAGGTAGCGTTATCTATAATAAACAGTATGACGCCATTTCGCTCCCGCATCCTCGTTTTTCTCTGCCTGTCCGTGGGCTGGACCGCGTTGTCGGCGCAGGCGTATTCGGGGGATGAAGAATCCCAACGGCGTGATTATGTCAACGCCCACGAGGCGCTGAAGGCCGGGCACAACACCCGATTTAAAATGCTCTATGACCGCCTGAATGGCTATATTCTGCGCGGATACCTTGATTATGAACTGCTGAAGAACCGCGTTGCCACCGCACCGCCCGAAGAGATCCACCGTTTTCTGGAGGAGAACAGCCAGGCCCCGGTGAGCGATACCATCCGCAAGAAATGGTTGCGTTACCTCGCGAGCCGCGGCGATTGGGACACCTTCGTAAAGGAATATAAGGATATCGAGGACGAGCCGGAGCTGGACTGTCTGCGTCTGGATCATTTGCTCAAAACCAGCGAACAACAGGCCCCGCTCATGGCCGAAGTGGAGAAACTCTGGCTCACCGGCAACCGCCTGCCCGCCGCCTGCGATCCGGTGTTCAACGCCTGGCGTCAGGCTGGTCACATGACCTCTGATAAAGTCTGGGCGCGCATCCGCCTGGTGATGGAATCGCGTCACCTGGAAGTCGCGAGCCAGCTGGCCACCTATCTCGAGCCGCGCGAGCGGGTATGGGTGAAGCGCTGGCAGGCGATGCATCGTGATCCGGTGCGTGAGCTGCACAACATCTCTTATCCGGTGGAAACGCCGGTGGCACGCATGGTCATCAAGCATGGGGTCGTGCGTTTGGCTTACCGCGACCCCGAGGAGGCCATGGTCCAGTGGGATCTCCTCAAGAATAAATATTATTTCTTCGGTGAGGACGACAATTACGTCCTGCGGAATATTGGTGTCCTCGCGGCGCAGAATCATCTACCCCAGGCGCTCAAGTGGCTCTCTGCCGTTTCTGCCGATCCCGGCGACGAAAACCTGCTGCTGTGGCGTGTGAAGGCGGCACTGCTTGCGGGCGAGTGGACCACGGCACGCAGCTTTATCGCGGGCCTAAGTGAAGAGCGCCAGCAGGATAACCAGTGGCGCTACTGGAGCGCGCGCATCCTGGAAGCGACCGGCAGCGAAGACGAGGCGCGCAAGATGTATAAAAGGCTCGCGCAGGATCGCAGTTACTACGGATTTCTTGCAGCGGACCGTATCGGCGCGGACTACTCCATGCAACACGTGAGCGTGGAAGCAAGTCCGGAAGAGGTCAGCGCCATGCTCGCCCGGCCTGGCATTCAGATGGCACAGGAATTTTACGAAATGGGCCAGGTGGTGGACGCGCGTCGTCAGTGGAACTGGACCACGCGTCGCATGAACAACCGCGAACTCGCGGTGGCGGCGGTGATTGCGCGCCAATGGGGCTGGCATGACCGCGCGATCCTTACCGTGGCTAAAAGCGACCAGCAGGACGATCTCGAGCTGCGTTTCCCGCTGCTGTATCGCGACATGATCGAGGGCAATGCCACGGAATACGGCATCGACCCCGGCTGGGTTTACGGCGTAGTGCGTCAGGAGTCCGCGTTTGTCGTGGATGCGCGCTCGCAGGCCGGGGCCCTGGGGTTAATGCAGTTGATGCCGGCCACCGGGCGGCTCACCGGGCGCAAGCTCAACATTCCCATTCACAGCAACCACGCGCTGCTCAACGTCGAAAACAACCTGCGCCTCGGCGTGAGTTACCTCAAGGAAGTGCTCGGCCATAACCAGGGCAATCAGGCGCTGGCCACTGCCGCTTACAACGCCGGGCCAAACCGGGTGAGCAACTGGTTGCCTGAAAACCGCGCCCTGGACGCGGACATCTGGGTGGAAACGATCCCGTTTAATGAAACGCGGGACTACGTCAAAAACGTCATGTCGTTTACCACCATCTACGATTACCGTCTGGCCAGCCAGCCGCTGCGCCTGCGCAATCGTATGCCGACCATCACGCCCGTCCCGGAATAACTCTTGTAGACACCCGCACTTGACTTGCCCCGCGTGGGTTTGTACAACCACAACGCGCCGGGCGTGCTTGCCTAGGTGCATCACCCGAGAGATACCTGATGCCCACACGTAACATTTGCCTCCTTGGCGGAACCGGTTTTGTCGGCCATGCGCTGTGCGCGCGACTGGTCGAACGGGGGTATCGAGTCTGGGTGCTGACGCGCCACCGTGAGCGCCACCGCGACCTGCTGGTCCTGCCCACCGCGCAGGTGGTGGAAGGCGACGTGCACAATAGCGCGTTCCTGTGCCGTCAGTTCGAGAGCATGGATGCCGTCATCAATCTGGTCGGCATCCTCAACGAGAAGGGCCGTTCCGGCAAGGGTTTTGCGCGGGCGCACGCCGATCTGCCGGAGAAGATCACGCAGGCTTGCCGGCAGACCGGCGTGACACGCCTGTTGCACATGAGTGCGTTGCACGCCGCCCACGACGCACCGAGCCACTACCTGCGCACCAAGGCCTTCGGCGAGGATGCCGTGCACCACGCTGCCACCCCGGATTTTCATGTGACGAGTTTCCGACCTTCGGTGGTCTTTGGCCCCGGCGACAGTTTTCTCAACCGCTTCGCGAAGCTCCTGCGCCTCTCGTCCTTTGTGTTCCCGCTCGCCTGCCCACGCGCGCGCTTTCAGCCGGTGTATGTCGGGGACGTGGCCCGCGCTTTTGTCGAGGCGCTCGACAATCATCAGACCTTCGGCGAGCGTTATGACCTCTGTGGCCCAAAGGTGTACTCACTGCATGAGCTCGTGACCTATGTGGCGCAGCAGTTAGGCCTGCGCACCCGCATTATCGGTTTGAATGATCGGTTGTCCTGGTTGCAGGCGGCGATGCTGGAATATGTGCCGGGCAAGCCGTTCTCGCTCGACAATTACCGCTCGCTAAAGGTCGATAGCGTGTGCAACCAGGGGTTTCCTGGGATATTTAGTGTTGAGCCAGCTCGCTTGGAAGAGATCGCGCCCGGCTATCTCGCGCGAAACGGCTACGTCCAGAACTAAGCGAATGGGCTAGGAGGCGCCTAACGCGCGCAAAGCTGAATCGCGCTTCTCTTTTGGTTGCCGTGCAATTTCCTGGACGGCGCGGTAAAGGGCGGTGAGATCACCACTCTGCCGCGCAAGTAGTTTCTGAAATGCGGTGACATGTTGGTGATAAAGCCCGATGGAAACCAGGCGGGCATTGTTCAGGTCCTGTGCAAACCAGCTGTCATATTCTTCGTATCCACCCCAGCTGGTTTTAAGCGCCGCATAATCATTTCGGAGTTCTGCCAGAATGTGTGCCTTGGCGGTGCGTTTTTCGGCGTCGCTGGCGTTTGCGACATATTCTTTTGCCAGCCGTTCGCGGTATCTGAGTACGAGCGCGATAAATTCTTCGCGCCGTTTTATGTTTTTCTGATATCGCTGGAATTCCTCGGGTTTTCCTTGTTGCTGGAGCCAGCGCTTCACGCCTTCCAGTTCGACCACCGTGGCGAAGGATTCGTTGAAGGCGGAGTCGTCTTTGACATACAGTTTCTGGTGCGCGAGTTCATGAAAGAGGATGCCGGCGATTTCGGTCTCGGAGCGTTTCAGGACGGTATTGAGCATGGGGTCGTTGAACCAACCTAGGGTCGAATAGGCGGCGACACCGCCGACATACACGTCGTAGCCCTGTTGTCTCAGTTCGGCGGCGAACTGGTCGGCTTTTTCGTGCGTGAAATAGCCGCGGTAGGACACGCAGCCCGCCACCACAAAGCACCATTCCTTGGGCTGCAAAGACAGCTCCGGCGTGGCAAAGACATTCCACACGGCAAAGGGGCGTTTGAGGTCGGCATAGCTGCGGTAGCTGCGGTTATCGGGCAGCCCCAGCTCGCGGGTGGCGAATTCCCGCAGCATGAGTACGGTGGCGAGCTTCTGCCTGGTTTCGGACGCTGTCGCGGGATCCTCGATCCATTCATCGATCGGGCGCGATTTTGCGAGGATATCCATCTGCCCGCTGATGGCCTGCGTGTAGTAGCTGAAATTGGTGCAGCCTGTGATGAGCAGGAGCGGCAGCAGCGGGAACAGGGATCGAAGGGCGCGGATCATGGGCGAAAGGGCTTGGCGTCGATACTATGCCACAGATACGATGTCGCCATGAAAACCTATCTCGTCGGCGGCGCAGTGCGCGACAAGCTCCTCGGCCTGCCGGTCCAGGACCGGGATTATGTCGTGGTCGGTAGCACCCCAGAGGAAATGACCGCCAAGGGCTTTAAGCCCGTGGGCGCGGATTTTCCAGTGTTCCTGCATCCGGTCACGAAAGAGGAGTACGCGCTGGCGCGCACCGAGCGCAAGTCCGGCCACGGCTACAAGGGCTTTACGATCTATGCCGCGCCCGATGTGACGCTTGAGGAAGACCTGCGCCGGCGTGACCTTACCATCAACGCCATGGCCGAGGACGAATCGGGCCATCTCGCCGACCCATTCCATGGTGCGGAGGATTTGCGCAACGGCCTGCTGCGCCATGTGTCGGACGCCTTTGCCGAAGACCCGGTGCGCGTCCTGCGCGTGGCGCGTTTCGCCGCGCGTTTCGCGGCGCGCGGTTTTCACGTGGCGCCGGAGACGAACCGGCTTATGCAGAAAATGGTCTCCTCTGGCGAGGTCGATCATCTCGTGGCCGAGCGCGTGTGGACCGAACTTGAGCGTGCGCTCGGCGAAGACAGGCCATCGCACTTCCTTGAAGTGCTGCGTGGCTGTGGGGCGCTGAAGCGCCTGTTCCCGGAGATCGAGGCGCTCTATGGTGTGCCGCAGCCGGAAAAACATCACCCGGAGGTGGACACCGGTGTGCATGTGATGATGGTGCTCGATCAGGCGGCAAAACTTTCGGCAGATGGCCGCGTGCGCTTTGCTGCGCTCATGCACGACCTCGGCAAGGGAACGACGCCGCCGGCCGAATGGCCGCAGCACATCGGCCACGAGGAACGTGGGGCGGAACTGGTAAAAAATCTCTGCCAGCGCTTTCGCGTGCCGAACGAGTACCGCGATCTCGCCGTGATCACGGCGCGTTTTCACGCACACTGCCACAAAATTGCGGAACTGCGGCCGGCAACAGTGGTGGATACGCTGGAAGCCATGGACGCCTTCCGTCGGCCCGAACGCGTGGGTCTGTTCGTTTCCGCCTGTGAGGCCGATTTTCGCGGGCGCACCGGCTACGAAGACAGACCCTACCCGCCGGCGGCGCTTTTCTGTAACTGCTTTGCGGCGGCGCGTTCGGTCGATACCGCCGCGGTGGCCGCCGCCGGCAGCCTGGGCCCCGAGATCGGCGCCCGCATCCGCGAGGCGCGCATTGCCGCCGTGCGGCAGGTGTTATCATTAGCCAATCCATCATAGTTCTTTCTGGTGCTAGGAACGGAGAGCAAGTCATGAGGCTTCCAATTCCCGATTTGATGAAAACATTATTTATTGCTCTGTGGTGGCTGGTGGCGTCGGGTGTGGTGCTGGCTGAGGCGAGCGAGGTGGTCGCGAAGCCCAAAGCCGACAACGTGGTTAAAGTCGTGTATCACGCTGATTTTGCCGACCCGCGCCGCTTCAGCGCTATGCTTGCGAGCATCAACAACATGGTCGGCCTTTATCAGGAAGGCCTGGTGGATTATGACGTGCGTATCGTGTTTGTTTCTTACGGCATTCGTTTCGTCACTCAGGACAAACTCACCGGCACGCCGTTTGTCGAAGACGCCGGGCTCAAGAAGCGGCGCGAGAACCTGCTCGGGCGGCTTAACACCTTACATGAGACGTTCGGCGTGAAACTGGAACTGTGCGGAATCACACGCGAGCAGGCGGGACTCGACGAGAAGAAACTCATTCCCGGGGTGGAGATCGTGCGCTCGGGTGTTGTGCGTATTGCCGAGTTGCAGCATCAGGGTTTTTCCTACATCAAGATCGAGTAAGCATTCATGACCAAAGCCGTGCCCAAAAAAGCCTCTTCTTCGGCAAAGTCTGTCGCTGCGCCTCGCATTGGGTTTGTCAGCCTCGGTTGCCCCAAAGCGCTCGTAGATTCCGAGCGCGTGCTCACGCAACTGCGTGCCGAGGGTTATGAGATTTCACCCAGCTACGATGGCGCCGATCTCGTGGTGGTCAACACCTGCGGGTTTATCGACAGCGCAGTCGAGGAATCCCTCGATGCCATCGGCGAGGCGCTTGCGGAAAATGGCCGGGTGATCGTCACTGGTTGTCTCGGCGCCAAGGGTGACATCGTCAAGCAAACCCACCCGCGGGTGCTCGCCGTGACCGGGCCGCATGCGCTCAATGAAGTGATGGGCGCCGTGCACACGCATCTGCCGCGCCCGCATGACTCTTACTCAAGCCTGATTCCGCCACAAGGGATCAGACTGACGCCACGACATTACGCCTATCTCAAGATTTCCGAGGGTTGCAACCATCGGTGCACGTTCTGCATCATCCCCTCGATGCGCGGCGATCTGGTGAGCCGCGACATCGGCGAGGTGATGCAGGAGGCGGAGAATCTGGTAAAAGCGGGCGTGAAGGAGTTGTTGGTTATCTCGCAAGACACGAGCGCGTATGGCGTGGACGTGAAATATCGTCCTGGCTTTTGGAAAGGGCGGCCGATCAAAACGAGAATGACGGAACTTGCGCAGGCCTTGGGCGAACTCGGCGTGTGGGTGCGGTTGCATTACGTCTATCCCTATCCGCATGTGGATGAAGTTATCCCCCTCATGGCCGAGGGAAAAATCCTGCCGTATCTGGATGTGCCGTTTCAGCACGCGAGCCCGCGGATTTTAAAGCTCATGAAACGTCCGGCGAGCGCGGAGGGCACGCTTAGGCGCATCGAGGCTTGGCGCCATGTTTGCTCGATCATTACGTTGCGCTCCACTTTTATCGTCGGTTTCCCAGGTGAGACCGAACAGGAATTTGAAGAGCTACTCGGTTTTCTCAGGGAGGCGCAGCTCGATCGCGTGGGGGCGTTTGCCTATTCTCCGGTGGGGGGCGCGGCGGCGAATGCGCTGCCCGATGCGGTCCCGGAAGAACTGAAACAGGAACGTCTCGCGCGCTTCATGGGGATGCAGGAAAAAATATCCGCGGACAAATTGCAGCGCAAAGTCGGCCAGACAATGACGGTGCTGGTCGATGCCGTGGACGACGATACCGTGATCGCCCGTTCAGCGGCGGATGCACCGGAGATCGACGGCGTGGTTTATATCGATGCGGCGGAGGGCGCGAAGGTGGGCGAGTTCTGCCGTGTACAGATCACGCGTGCCGGGGAGCACGATCTCTGGGCGCGGCTGGTTTAGAGGGCAACCTCGTCAAAATCCCTGGCCTGACGGTGGGTTGCCTTGGAATCAAGAATTCCATCCCGCACCAGCCACCACGTTTGTATTCCCGCGGCCTGCGCGGCATCGAGCTCTTCCTTAAGGTCGGAGAGAAATAACGTTTCGCCCGGGGCAATGCCGATTGCAGCTGAGATCTTGCGGTAGGAATCCACCTCGCGTTTGCCGCCGATGTTGGTGTCGAAGTAGCCAGAGAATATTGGCATGAGATCGCCGTAGTCGGTGTGCGCAAAGAGCAGCTTCTGTGCCAGTACCGAACCCGACGAATAAACATAAAGCCGGATGCCGGTGTCCCTCCACTTCCGTAAATGCAGTACGGCGTCTTCGTACACGTGACCCTTGAAGTCGCCTTTTTTGTAACCGTCCTCCCAGATCATGCCCTGGAGCGCCTTGAGCGGTGTGATCTTCTTGTCCTCATCGATCCAGCGAATGAGCTGAGCAATCACTTCATCGGTGCTGAGATCGGCGCCGGCAATCTGACGAACCTCGTCGAGCCAGCGCGTGACCGCCGCCTCATTTGCATGCCCGTGCACAAAATCCGCCATGCGCTCGCGGGCATAGGGAAACAAGACATCTTTGACAAAAGATAGTGACGAGGTCGTGCCTTCGATATCGGTAACAATTGCCTTGACCATGAAAAATCCAAGTGTTGTGTGGTTAACAAGATTGTACCGGCTCCCTGGGTAGTGCCAAAATTATCGGTAAGGCCCAGAAAGCCCTTTAAATTAACACCCTGAGGAATTCCGACGAAACAACCGGTCCTACAACCGGAGACACGGAGCCTGAACATACGGATTGCTTGAGAAAAAAAGGGGGGGAAGGTCAGATCGGGCTTTTCCAGAAAGCATCGGCACGCTGGTTGTAATTCTCCACCGGGAGGTCGGCGATTATTTTCAGGTCTTGAGGATTCAGTTTCACGTCAGAGACATCCATTGTTCCCATTAAGAAGTAGGCAAGCCAGCACTCATCTGCATTTCAATAACATAGGTGTGTACGCTCTGGTATCTTTTGGTCACGCTGTAGAAGGTAAGGCGTTAGTCAAAGTCTGCCGTGTTACGGTGAGCCAATTTAAGTATCGGCTTGGGCCTGGTTTTCGCTATAATTCGCACATGTCTGCGATCATGCGATTCCTTATGTGTGCGCGCCTGTCTTCAGGCGCGCACACAAAGTATCTACAACTGGCGATACTACCAGCCGCCAGCTGACTAAACTCAAGAAACTCACACAATCAAGGTAAAGAGACTTGGGAAAATCTATCGGGTCTTACGACTACATAATTGTTGGCGCCGGAACGGCAGGATGTGTTCTCGCAAACCGCCTCTCGAGTGATCCTGATATCAAGGTACTGTTGCTCGAGGCGGGTGGGAAAGATGATTATTTCTGGATACATATTCCCGTCGGCTATCTTCGGTGCATCGGGAATCCGCGGACAGACTGGTGTTTTAAGACCGAGCCCGTACCTGGCTTGAACGGTCGGGCCATTGGCTATCCGCGCGGGCGGGTCCTCGGCGGAAGCTCATCGATTAATGGCATGATTTACATGCGGGGGCAAGTCCGCGACTACGAGGAGTGGACAGCGTTCGGCAATCCGGGTTGGCGCTGGGAAGACGTCTTACCGTACTACAAACGATCGGAAGACTATGCACGCGGTGCCGATGATTGGCACGGCGCGGGAGGCGAGTGGCGTGTTGAACCGCAGCGGCTTTCGTGGGAGATTCTGGAGGCGTTTCGTGAGGCTGCGGCTGAGGTGGGTATTCCCAAGGTTATTGATTTCAATCGGGGCAGTAACGAGGGCTGTGGTTATTTTGAAGTTAACCAGAAGCGCGGCGTGCGATGGAATGCATCCAAGGCGTTTCTCCACCCGGTGCTGAATCGGCCAAATCTTCGGCTCGTGACCCATGCAACTGTCAGGCGTCTGCGTTTCGAGGGAAAGAGGATCACAGGCGTCGAATTCTGGCATGAAAGCGAAGCAGTCTCGGCCGAAGTGAATATCGAAACGATTCTCGCGGCAGGAGCGGTGAGCACACCACAGATACTCCAAGTCTCGGGAATCGGCCCTGTACCACTCTTGCAGCAACACGGAATCCCGGTAATCAACGAGCTTCCGGGTGTGGGCGAGAACCTGCAGGACCATTTGCAGCTCCGCATGGTGTTCAAGGTAAAAAACACGCGTACCCTCAACGAAACCTCAGGAAAACTTGTTGACCGCATAGGCATGGGACTGCAATACATGCTCTTCAAGCGGGGTCCGCTTACCATGTCGCCCAGTCAGCTGGGGGCATTCGCCCGGTCGGATCCCAGCGAGGCGACGCCCAACGTCGAGTACCACGTGCAACCTCTTTCGCTCGACAAGTTTGGCGATCCGCTACATCCATTTCCAGCATTCACGGCCGCCGTGTGCAACCTGCGGCCAGAAAGCCGAGGCTATGTTCACATTCAGTGTCCTGATTCTCGTATTGCACCGATCATCCAGCCAAATTATCTTTCAACCGGTCAGGATCGAAAGGTTGCCGCGGACTCTCTTCGCCTGACTCGGCGCATCGTCGCTGCGTCTGCCATGCAGCGCTTTACGCCCGAAGAATTCAAACCCGGCCCCAGGTTACAAACGGATGAAGAGCTTGCTCGGGCCGCGGGAGATGTCGGGACGACGATTTTTCATCCCGTCGGTACCTGCAAGATGGCCCATGACCGCAAGGCAGATCCATGGGGCGTTGTCGATGCGCGGCTGCGTGTTCACGGTATCGGAGGGTTGCGGGTGGTGGATGCTTCCATTTTTCCAACCATCACGTCCGGCAACACCTGTTCTCCTGTGGTCATGGTCGCAGAAAAGGCGAGCGATATGATCCGCGAAGACCGGAAACAGGGATGCTGACATGCTGCTCACACGAAATCGTTCGGCCACTCTTTTTGCCACGACGCGAGCCACTCATCCTGGAAACCGAGTCAATTAGGAAGGCGGTGTTTTTTGCGAAAATTCGCGTGGGCGTTGTATACCTACTCTTTAAGCGCGCTAAATATTGTCGCCAATCAGTGTCGATGGAATTCCAATCCCAACGCGGCCCCGGAGACGTCTTTGTTTAAAAGGGCTTTTCTTTCCAACATTCCCATCTTGTTTGTTCTATTGTGGAGCACGGGATTCATCGGCGCTAAATACGGTTTGTTGTATGCCGAGCCCTATACGCTGTTGTTCTACCGTTTTGTATTGACGCTGGTACTTCTCGTTATGTTGTTGGCCTACTTCAAGCCACTTCTCCCGAGTGGTTGGCGTCAGAGGTTTCACCTGATGCTCACCGGGAGCCTAATCCACGGAGCCTATCTCGGAGGCGTGTTTAGTGCGATTAAACTTGGCATGCCTGCCGGTCTGTGTGCATTAATTGTGGGGTTGCAGCCATTACTAACCACTCTGTCGGCACCTCTCCTGCTCGGGGAACGAATCAGCAGACCGCAATGGATCGGCATATTATTCGGGTTGTTGGGACTGTACCTCATTTTGGAAACGGGAGATGGCCAGATTGTTCCGCTAAGTCGTCAGGCGATCTTGGCAGCCTTCATTGCATTGGGAGGCATTACAGCGGGAACGGTATACCAAAAGAAATTCTGCGCAAATAATGCCCTATTAAGCAGCGTGTTTTTTCAATACATTTCTACCGTGGCGATTTTCGGGGCTGGATCCCTTTTTTTCGAAACCGGAAAGGTGGTGCCCACTCCCCAGCTGTTTTTCTCCATTCTCTGGCTGGCACTAGGTCTTTCAATTGGAGCCGTATTGCTTCTCACCTATCTTATTAAGCACGGGGAGGTGCATGCGGTCTCCAGCTTGTTCTATCTGGTACCCGCAGCTACTGCCTTGGAGGCATCGTGGTTTTTTGACGAAAAGCTTGGTGTGGGTAAAGTTGTAGGCATGGCCATAGTTGCTGTTTCGGTTTTCATGGTAGTGCATCGAGCGGGCCCTGCTAACAACAAGCAGGGTAGATGAGTCTGTCTCAGACGCCTTACCTGTGCATGGCAAATTCTTGGATCACGCCGAACCCGGTGTCGTGGAACAAGCCGTGACAGTACTGCAGCGAATTGTTTATGCGAGTCTTGCCTGGATTGCCCACGGCACACTACACGTGCAACAGGGGTGCAGTTCATGGTGTTCCAAGATGCGATCAGGTTCCAGCCAACACGCCCGGTTTACTGTGTGTTGAGTGACCAACATCACGCTCTTCTAGAGCGAATCTCAATTATCGGGCAGCGGAGGCAGGGGCGTGGCTGAATTTTTGTCGCCCAGCAGCTGCGAGGGGTGGTTGACCTTCGCCAGTAGCTCACCAACGGTCACGAAAGTAAACCCCCTCTGCCGGAGCGAATCAATGATCTCGGGCAAGGCCTCGGCCGTGTGCCAGCCGCGGCGGTTGATGTGCATCACGATTATCGACCCGGAATGCGCGTTCGCGACAACATACTCGATTAGCTTCTCCTTCGTCGCGTGCACGTCCGGGTCACCAGAGGCCAGATCATATTGGATAGTTGTCAGCCCTGCTTCCGCGGCATACCGCACGATCCGGTGGTCATATTCCCCGTAGGGGGCTCGAAACAGAGTCGCCTGCCGCCCGGTCACGGTGTAGAGCACGGCTTGGGTCCAGGTAAGTTCTTGCCGGAGACGCGTTTCCGACACCCGAGTGAGATGAGGATGCAGGAAGGTGTGATTGCCGAGTTCGAATTGCGGGAGAGAGGCAAGATACTTGGTGTGGTCCAGATTCTCCTCAATCCACTTGCCGCCCAGGAAAATGGTTGCCGGGACCTTCTTGTCAACGAGCACTTGCGTGACCCGTTCATCATAGTGGCTCGGCTGGCGTGTCGAGCAGGCATCGAAGGTGAGCGCGACCCATTTGGCGTCCCGCAGTCCGTGGAATATCACCTCCGCGGGTACGGGCGGCAAAGGTGGTGGCCCAACGACTTTCAGGGTCGGTGGCTCATAGGGCAGAAAAATCTCCTGATCTGCGAGACGGCTTTGCTCGGTGACCTGGATGGCTGGACTACAGCTGGTGAGCCACGCCATCCCAACAATCAGCATCGGCGCAAGAATGCGTGCCGGTTTCATGGCGATGATCTGGGTTTTCAATTAATCCGATTCGGAATGCGGGGTGCTTCCGAAGAGGCAGTAGTGGCAACAGCGGCCACCATGGAAGCACGATGAAAGATGGTGGCGAGCAATTTGTCACCGTCTGTTATCCAGAATCGCGTACACCTAAAAGAAGTGCAATTCTGGTTTTTAGGATTGCCAGTCATTTTCCACGATGGGTCGGCGTTCGGGCTGAGCGCGAAGGCTTTTTGACCTTCCCGGCCTGTTGCAAGCGCAGCATAAGATCCCGGTCATGTTCGTCCCGGTAGGGTTTAAGATCCAGGTCCGGTGGTACCCGGGTGAGGCGTTCGCTTTCGACCTGTTTGATATACCGCTGCATGAAGCGGTCATAGGCCTGCCAGGAAATCCGGTCGGCGCGCACCGCGGCTTCTTCCGCCCGCGTGGCAATCTGATGGGCGTGCTGGTAGTGCAGGTTCAACTCATCGATCAGGGTTTTCTCCACCGACTCGTGCAAAATGAGATAGCGGTCAATGGCGATTTTCCTGCCCCGATAGGTAAAGGTCTTGGGGAGATGCCGATCGATGTAGATGGTGTGGCCGTCCAGACTGTAGCCGGCAAGATAGGGCACGTCGAAGCGGCGATCCAGCCGCACCCGTCGCAGGATCGCATCGAGCGCTCGATCCAACATGAGACTGGAAACATACCAGTCGGGCAGTCGCAGCTTGCGGTGCGGGGCAATCGGGTGGCAGCTATTGGTTGGCATTTTTGGTTATCTCCATGGGGTAAACATTATCCGCGTCATTTGTACGGCCTGATGAGCATCACCGGATCCAGTGATACCACGTCACTACCGCACCCAAGGCGATAAGCCACCACAACGAAGCCAGTGCCACCTTGATATCCTGCCATGAGGGGATCGCGGCATAGGCAAGACAGGCGATCGCGTAGGCCCACAGCGCCTCGCTGCCATTAATGGCGACGTGCCCGTGTGCACGCCAACCCAACAGTACCACCGCCACCGCCAACAGGGAAAGCGGTGCGAGCCCGATGAATAGACCGTTGTACCAGCGCACATTCGCACAACGTATGGTACCCAAGACGTAGCCGTTGTTACTCCGCTGCGGGATGAGGCGGAAGCCGGCCGGCTTGCCGTTCAGCAGAAGCGCCGCACCCAGATGCGTGAGTTCATGCGCCACCGTTGCGGGAAAGACGGCAAGGAAGAACACCGGCATCAGGCGGCGAAGCGCAAAAATAACCCCGAGTAGCCCCATCACAGCACCGATATAGAGCGCACCACTTGTCGTACGTAGGACTTCAAGGTTGCCCTCGTGGAAGATGTGATTCATGTGGTTTGTTTATCCCGCCACCAAGTGGAAATGCAAATAGGTGACTTCTTGTTTCTCCGGGCCGTTGGTCCATAACCGGTAGTTCTTGATCCCTTGCTGTTTGACTACCGCGGCGACGGATGCGTAGAGATCAATAATGTACTCCTTATCTTCTTCTGTGAGCTCCCCTATATTTTTGATGTCTTTCTTGGGAGCGAAGATGTAATGAATTTGGCGCATCGATTTGGGATACTGAAACACAATCGTCCTGTCGGTTTCTAAAATCACATGGGGGATGATCCCCGGTATATTTTGCATCACTACCGAGGCAAAGAGCCCCGCGACCTCATTCGGGTGCCAGCAATGACTCGTACACTCATGAATAGTTAATGGAGATCGTGGGTTAGTGCGGGAAAAAAGAAGACCGCCGACCAATAATCCTGCGCTGAAAGCAACAACCAATAGGTAAAATGTTTTTCTCGTCATTATTAATTTAATTTTGGCTAATGAAACAAAGTTACTTGGTTCCCGTGTATGTTACTTGATCCGGTGCCTATAGAAATAGGGGTTACTCAGACCCATTTTCTCACTGTGAAGTTTCGAGAGGAAGCTACAGGCCAGCCGTGCGCAATCGGTGTTATTGAAAGGCGCCAGCCAGTGTATCAAGTTGGTGGTTTCGTAGGGCGGCACCGCCAAAGTTTGGGTGCAGTTCAGTTACGCCCAGGCGCAACTATTATGAGTTTCGAGGATTTGTACGCCGGGAAGTTGTGCGTCTCACTTGATGGATCGGAAGCCCCTGTTGCCTTTGACGCCTGTCGGCACGTGCTGGGCTCCGACTTTCGACGTAATGACAAAATTGCAGACGCCTCGCAGCGCTTTCCAGTGCATGTCCGGGGGGCACTTTAGTGTCATGTCATGGCGGGTTGCTAGACGTGCAGGTATTTTCCAACCCAGGGGAGTGATCAGGAGGACATCGTTCCGCCGTCGGCCGGGGCTGGCGTTTAAGGGTCGGTCTTGGGATGGCTGCACAACCACGTTGTTCGCAGACACGTGTGATTTCACCGTTGAGCTTTGGCCACCACGCGTCGAGCCGATCCAGCTTATGCGCCAGCATGCACACAGCCACGAAAAACGGTTCGATGTCGGCAGTCGGCATGGCACTGATTCGGTTGGCCACGAACCAGGCGAGGTGTTTTTGCTGGAATCGGCTGGGGCCGACCTCAAAGCAGTCCCAGACGGCCACCGCAATAGCGCACCCAAGGTGGCTGAGCTTTCGTCTGTAGGCGCGATCGCCAATTGATGCATGTCTGAACAAGGTTTGTGCTTGCGCGACGGCTTGCCATTTGTGTCTGGCCCGTTTCCAATATTCTATCATCGGGCACTCCCAAGGTACGAAATGCAAACGCTAGGCCTGGAATGACCCAACTCGTGCGAAATGATCTTCCGGGCCGCGCGGTCGATGTCTTTCGAGGCGAGTCTTTTACCGGTGATAACAGGCGCCTGGAAACCGGTAAGCGCGAAGTAGCGGTCGCAGCTGTAGGCGGCCCGCAAGTCATGCGGGTGTGGCAGATTAATTTTTTTGCGGGATTGATCATATTGACGGCGGACGCGTCGCGTCGTCTGGATATAGGTAACAGGTCGTACGGGCATCAGATTCGGGCGGGATCCCTGCAACGTTGATGCCTTCTCGATCTGGGTGGCGATAAAGCTATCAACTGGAACCCAGCGGTCGATGTACCGGCCACGTCCATTTTTGGTGCCTTCACGTATGTTAATTTTTCCATGGTCGTTGATATTTTTTTGTAGTCGTTGGTAATCCTGCAGGATCGCCTCCTTAAATCTCATTCCGACAAAGCGCCAGCTGAATACCATGATTGCGCATTCATGGTGGCCTGCTGCCGATAACTGATCGATAGCCTGTATTATGCGCGAGCGGTCGAGGCCACCCGGGATTTTGGTTCGGACATAACGGCGCTGCGGCAGAAAATCACCAGGACCTACGTAAAACCGATCATTTCCTAGCAGGCTGCGGAAAACCACATTGCAGCAACTCAACCGGTTCACGGCGGTGCTAACCGCAAGATCGCCAGCTTTTACACTGTCGGCAAGGTGATGGACATACTCCATCACCAGCGCGAGTGAAACCGAATGCAGATTATGTACGCCTTGTTGGGCGGTAAAATTGACGAACATGGTCCACCGCTGTCGATAAGTCGACATTGTTGAAAAATGCCCGCCGCCAAACAATTTTTTTAAACTATAAAAACCTGCGGAGCGCAAATCTTGCTTCCAGAGCGCTTTGACACTAAGCATATTTTCCTCCAAAAGTAATTTGGGTTGATAAATACCAATACAACGGCGCCTGCTTTCCTTTTTCTGAAGTAAAAAATAAGTGTTTAGGTTGGTTGTAGGCCCAACCAGACAAGGCCCTGTGCAGATAGCAGGCGTTGCTTACTCACTGTCCATGACCCCGCGAAAACGCACTAAAATCACGCGAAAAAGGAGGAGGTGGCGCCCGTGTCATCAATCTTGACGCGGGCGCGGGACAATGGCCGCACATGCGGACACACAGCGCCAATAACGATCTGGCTACAGTGCGTTAACAGTGTGTTATTTCAGGGGGAATATCGGGGGTGGTATGTGAAATACCTAGCTCGATTGCTTGCGCGTCAAGGGGAGTGAAACAATGGCGCGCAGTCCCTGCTATGCCGGGCAAACAGTCCGGCATAGCGTCATTGCGGCAACTCCAGACACAAAATAGCCTGGGCTGCCGAAGACGAGACTCGTCATAGCCCTCTCTTTAAATAAAAAATAAAGAGGCACCATGACGCCCCATCAGGGTATGCACCCCAGTGGGGAAGTTTCAATTCCTGACGCGATACCATCGTGGTATCAACGCAGGACAGGGTTAGGCTGGATACCTCTTGCGAGACCGGACCAGCTGCCCGGTTCAGGTCTTGGCAAGCCAAGGCCTAGAAATCGAGAAATAGTATCCCGTAGGTAGCTGCATTCTGCAAGTGTGGTGTGGGGTGTGTGCAGACCTGCATTTCCCGACATTTATCTAATTTCCTTGTCGCTACGAAGAATTCAAAGGCGGAGTTTATGCAGGAATGCAAAGGCTTTGCCGCTTTTCATCATAATCGCCCACACCGATCCTGCACCGAGAAACCGCGCAATGGTTCCTTCATCCCACGTCCGAGCGCCATTACCTTAAAGAGTTCGCCCATCTCATGCGGCAGTGTGAGTTTCTTGATCTGCTGCGTTAGGGCCAGATGCACACGCACATTGTTGGGGTCGGGCGCGGCGGCGATCTGATCTAGGCCGTTGCCGAGAAGAAATGCCGCCTGCGAGGTATATCCAAGCAGGGACAGGCCGGTATCGGTCCCCGCTTCCGCCATGGCAGTAAAGTCCACGTGCGCGGTGATGTCCTGCAGGCCGACGAGGATGAGGGGATCGTCGTGGGCGCGGTGCCGATAATGGCACATGAGCGTGCCTTGTGATCGCTGGGGATGATAGAACTCGGCGCGGGGGAATCCATAATCAATGAGCAATATGACGCCCTGTTGCAAGATGTCACCGAGGCTTCGCACCCAGGCCTCGGCGTGCAGATTGATTTCCGAGACGTAGTCGCTCGGCAAGGTGGGCAGCTGAATCGCGGCATCGATAGGCTGTTCTTGCCAAACGAAGCGGCCATCTTCCCATGCGACAAGAAACTGATTGATGCCGTTTTCCGTGACACGAAAACGTTCAACCGGCGTGGCGTCGAGCAGCTCATTGGCGAGCACAACGCCGCGGAAGCTGTCGGGCAGGGCATCGAGCCAATGCACCCGATCAATCAGGTGCGGCGCTTTCTGCCGGAGCATTTCGGCCTGGCGTTCATGCAGGTCGGCGCTGAGCTCGAGAATGAGATAACGTTTCGGGAGGCAGTTGGATGCGTTCAGTGCGAGCAGAAGATCCGCCGCCAGCACACCACTACCGGCCCCGACCTCAAGGATGTCGCCGCCATCCATTTCCGTCAGGATGGTCTGGCACTGGTGCGCGAGACAGCGTGCAAACAGGGAGCCGAGTTCCGGGCCGGTAATAAAGTCGCCCTGTGCGCCGAATTTGTATTTCCCGGCCACGTAGTAGCCAAGCCCCGGCGCGTACAGCGCTAGTTCCATGAAGCGTGCAAAGCTGATTTTCCCGCCAGCGGCGGCGATCTCATCGACGATGTGGCGCACCAGCTGGTGGCTGTGCGCCTGTTCCTCGGTCGTCGGTGGCGGCAGCGCCTGCCTGTCGGGGCTGGTCGGATTCATCCAGATGGCTATTGGCGCAGGGGCGGATAATCGGTAATGTGTCTGGTTCAAGAACTATACTGGACGTTATGCCGGATAATTCCCTCGAAGGCAAGGTCGCCCTGATAACGGGAGGCGCGCACCGCATCGGTGCGGCAATCGCGCGCACCCTGCATGCCCAGGGCATGAAGCTCGTGATCCACTATCACACGTCGGAGAAGGCCGCGCGCACCCTGCAGGAGGAACTGCACCGGGCGCGCCCCGAGACCGTCATGCTGGTGCGCGGAGACCTCAATAACGGCGAGCGACTGGCGAAAAACCTGGTGTTTGAAACCATCGAGTCGTTCGATCGGTTGGATGTCCTAATCAACAATGCCTCGCGGTTTTACCCGACCCCCGTGGGCGAGTCTACCGAAGCGCAGTGGGACGATATCCTCGGCACTAACCTCAAAGCGCCATACTTTCTTTCGCAGGCCGCTGCCGCGCCGCTCAAAAAAACCAATGGCTGCATCGTCAATATCGCGGATGTGTACGGCGACCGGCCGCTGATCGGCTATCCCATCTACAGCATCGCCAAGGCCGGTGTGATCATGCTGACCAAGTCGCTGGCACGTGAATTGGGTCCCGAGGTACGGGTCAACGCCATTGCGCCCGGCGTGATTCTCTGGCCGGAAAGTAATCTCGATGAGATGTCCAAGCAACGCATCATATCGCGCACGCCGCTCAAGCGCTCCGGCGATCCGGAGGATATTGCACGCACGGCGCGGTTCCTGATTTGCGACGCCGGCTTTATCACCGGTCAGGTGATGGTGGTGGACGGCGGACGCTGGGTGGTTTTGTAAAAGACGTCAGCCGTCGGTATCCAATTCGACGACTTGGATTTTCTGGCCGCTCTTCTCGAATTTCTCCCACATCCGCGAGAGACTTTGCCCCGTTTCCGGATGTCGCCGTTGTGGTGCAATTTCCGCGAGCGGCCCAAGGACAAAGGCGTAGCGGCCGATATCGGGGTGCGGCAGGTTCAGGGGGCCGTCATGCCGGACGACATCGCCATATAGCAGCAGATCCAGATCAAGGGTGCGTGAGCTGTAGCGGTTTCCAGTGCGTTGGCGGCCAAACCGGGATTCGATTTGTGTGAGGATCTCTTTGATTTGTTCGATGGTTTCGCTGCTGTCGAAGGCGGCGATCAGATTGTAGAAATTTTCCCCCGTGAAACCTTCGGCCTTACTTTCGTAAACGCGCGAGAGGATCAACGGGCCATAATGGGCGCGGAGTTCGCGGAGGGCGCCGCGGATATTGTTTTCCCTGTCGATGTTACTACCGATGCTGACAAAGACCTGCGGCATTTGGTGAATGGACAGGATTATTCTGGGAACAGAGAAAGCAGTCGGTAGTTATTTGCTTTTGAGATCTTGTTAATTCTGTGTGCCCTGTCTAATTTAGCTTTTCGCCGCGTTCGACGATGACGCCCACGTCACGCGCGCCGCTGACAGCACCCTTTTTGTTGACACGCACACGTACCCAGCGCACCTTGAATTCATTGAGGGCGATCTCGGCCACTTTTTCCGCTAGGGTTTCGACCAGCTGAAACTGGGATTGGCCCACGAACTCCTGCAGCCGTTTGGCCACGGCCTTGTAGTTCAGGGTATCGTTGATCGCGTCGGTCTGGGCCGCGCGCCGGATGTCCGCAGACATATCGAGGTCGAGGATCAGGGTTTGCTTGATTTTGCGTTCCCAATCCCAGATGCCGATGACACATTCGATCTTGAGGCCGTGCAGGAAGATGATGTCCATGGCCGAACTATAACGAAAACGCCTCAACCAGTGCGAGCCTATTTCTTTCGGTTTCCGTCTTGACGCGCCGGTGCCATACCCCTTCCAATAGCGCCATGACGACCTACCTCTTGCCGCTCGCGGCCTACCTGTTCGGTTCCATCTCGACGGCGGTGGTGGTGGCCAGGGCCATGGGCCTGCAGGACCCGCGTCAGGTTGGTTCCGGCAATCCCGGGGCGACCAATATCCTGCGTTACGGTGGCAAGCTGGCTGCGATCCTCACCTTGCTGGGCGATATCCTCAAGGGGGTAATGCCTGTGGTGGTAGCACGGCTACTGACGGATGACCCCATGATTCTTGCGGCAACGGCGTTCATGGCCTTCATCGGCCATCTGTTTCCCGTGTTCTTCGGCTTCAAGGGCGGCAAGGGCGTGGCCACGGCCTTGGGGGTATGGTTCGCGCTCAATCCCTGGGTTGGCCTGGCATTGATCGCGACCTGGCTCGTGACGGCCATCGTGTTTCGCTATTCCTCGGTGTCGGCGCTGGCGGCCTCCGTAGCCGCGCCGTTTTATGTCGCGTGGTTGTCCCCGGGCCTGCCCTATGTCGTCGTCATGAGCACCATGAGCGGGATACTGGTCGTCCGGCACCGCTCCAATATCCGTAATCTGCTCGCCGGAACCGAAACTAAAATCGGCTGCTGACGAAGTACTTTCAGTGCGTTAACTCCTCGATGCGCCAGCGAGCTCGCGCGTTGAATGCTAGTGGTTCGCTCTGTCCCGCCGAGAGACGCAGGTAACCGACATAGGCAATCATGGCGCCATTGTCGGTGCAGAATTCCGGGCGTGGGTAATACACGCGCACACCTCTAGATTCCGCCATGCGCACCAGTTGTTCGCGCAAACGGCGATTGGCGCTCACGCCGCCAGCCACCACCAGACGACCGTGCCCGGTTTCGTCCAGCGCGCGTTTACATTTGGTGGCGAGTGTGTCGACAACCGCCTCTTCAAATGAAAGTGCAATGTCAGCGATGGTCTGCTCATTCAATGTCAGCTTCTGAATGGCGATGGCCGCCGCTGTTTTGAGTCCACTGAAACTGAAGTCGAGTCCCGGCCGATCCGTCATGGGACGGGGAAACTGAAATCGCCCGGGTGTTCCATGTTGGGCAACGCGCGCCATCGCCGGTCCGCCGGGATAACCGAGACCCAGAAGCTTCGCGGTTTTATCGAATGCTTCACCCGCGGCGTCGTCGACCGACTCGCCAAGGATCTGGTATTGACCAACGCCGCCCACGGAGGCCAGCAAGGTATGTCCACCGGAGACGAGCAGGGCGGTGAAGGGGAAGGCCGGTGGATCGGGTTCGAGCATGGGCGAGAGCAGATGCCCTTCCATGTGATGAATCGCCACACAGGGCACATTCCAGGCAAAGGCGAGTGATCTTCCCAGGGCCGCGCCCACGAGCAGCGCACCCGCGAGTCCGGGGCCTGCCGTGTAGGCAATACCGTCGATTTCCGACGATACGGTGTGCGCTTCTTCCATGACTGTCCGGATGAGCGGCAGGGCCTTGCGGATATGGTCGCGCGAGGCCAGTTCCGGGACGACGCCGCCGTAGTCGATGTGCAGGTCGATCTGGGAGAACAGGCGGTGTGCCAGTAGCCCCACCTGAGAATCATACAGGGCGACACCGGTGTCATCGCAGGAGGTTTCGAGGCCTAAAATACGCATAGGGCGGTGATTCTACCCCGGTACCCGGGGTTTTGGGTTCTGGGTGTACAAATGGGTTTGGAATCTATAGAATCGCCGCCTTTCCACAGTAAATTACTGTTTCACTGGGTTAATTCAGAGAGGAAAAACTGACTCATGCCTTCAGTCCGGATTAAAGACAACGAGCCGTTTGAGATGGCCCTGCGCCGGTTCCGCCGTTCCTGTGAGAAGGCGGGCGTGTTCACCGAAATGCGTCGTCGCGAGCACTATGAGAAGCCGACCGAGATTCGTAAGCGCAAGGCTGCCGCGGCACGCAAGCGCGAAATCAAAAAGAGCATGCGCCGTGCGGGCATTCTGCCGCGCACGCCAGCTGCCACCAGCACGCGTTCTTAAACCTCTTTGCAACCTTGGGCGATGAGCCTTAAGGAAAAAATCAATGACGATGTGAAAACGGCCATGCGCGCCAAGGACGAAGTGCGCTTGGGCACGTTGCGCATGCTGACGGCGGCGATCAAACAGCGTGAAGTAGATGGGCGCATCCAGTTGGACGATGCGCAGGTCGTGGCGGTCATCGAAAAGCTCATCAAGCAGAGCCGCGAGTCGATCGAACAATATGAAAAGGGCGGGCGCAAAGACCTCGCCGATAAGGAACGTAGCGAAATGGCCGTGTGGCAGGTCTATATGCCACAGCCGTTCTCCGATGCCGAAATCGACAAGTTCATTGCCGAAGCCATCGCTACCACCTCGGCGAGTTCCATCAAGGACATGGGCAAGGTCATGGGCATCCTCAAAAGCAAACTCCAGGGTCGAGCGGACATGGGCCAGGTGGGCGGCAAAATCAAAGCCAAACTCGGCGGTTGAAGCGCCGCTTTAGTCTGTCCAGCTGCCCGTTTTTATTTCCATTTTCCGCCCTCCGGCGGCCAGTTTAGAATATCCCTATGGCTGGCCGCATTCCCAAACAGTTCATCGATGACCTTCTGATACGCACCGATATCGTGGATGTCATCGATGCGCATGTGCCGCTGAAAAAGGCCGGCAAGGACTACAAGGCCTGCTGTCCCTTCCACGATGAGAAAACACCTTCATTTACCGTCAGTGCTGACAAGCAGTTCTATCATTGTTTCGGCTGCGGGGCGCACGGTTCGGCGATCGGGTTTCTTATGGATTACGAGCACATGAGTTTCCCGGAGGCAGTGGAGGAGCTGGCCACGCGTGCCGGTTTGCCGATTCCACAGGAAGCGCGTACCACCACGGAAGCCGATTCAGATACTGGCGCGGACCTGTTGGGTATCATGGGCGAAGCCTCGCGTTTTTACCGGCAACAGTTGCGCGAGCACCCACAGGCGCGTGAGGCTATCGACTACCTCAAGGGCCGTGGTATCACCGGAGAGATCGCCAATGAATTCGGTCTCGGGTTTGCACCCGAGGGTTGGGACAATCTGGTGCGTGTTTTGGGCAAGGATGTGGAAAGTCGCGAGGCCCTGGCGCGTGCTGGCCTGACGGCCAAGAAAGACGGCGGCGGATTCTATGATCGTTTTCGTGCCCGCGTCATGTTCCCGATTGAAGATCATCGCGGTCGCATCGTTGCTTTTGGTGGCCGGGTGATCGGCAAGGGAGAACCCAAGTATCTCAACTCCCCCGAAACCCCGCTGTTCCATAAGGGACGCGAGCTCTACGGGCTTTTCCGCGCGCGCGCGGCGATCAAGCGTGAGAACCGGGTATTGGTCGTCGAAGGCTACATGGATGTGGTGGCGCTGGCACAGTTTGGTATCGACTTCGTCGTGGCTACGCTGGGCACCGCCACGACACGGGATCATCTGGATCGTTTATTCCGGCATGCGCCAGAAGTGATTTTCTGTTTTGACGGCGACCGTGCCGGGCGCGAAGCGGCCTGGCGCGCACTGGAAAATGCCCTGCCGGTATTGCGTGAGGGCAGGCAGATCAGCTTTCTGTTTCTTCCCGATGGCGAAGACCCGGATACGCTTGTACGTAAGGAAGGTCGCGACGCCCTGCTCGCACGTCTGCGGGCGGCGACTCCGTTGCCAGATTATTTGTTTGCGACCTTGGGCAAGCAGGTGGATCCCGGCCGCCTCGATGGACGGGCACGGCTGGTGGAGCTCGCGCGACCGCATCTGGCTAAACTTCCTGCCGGCGTTCTGCGTCAGATGATGTTGCAGCGGTTAGGCGAACTGAGTCAGCTGGATGCGCGAAGTTTGTCATCTTTGATGGCTTTGCCGGAAGAGGGCGTGGCAACTGCCCCGGCTGTACCGCGTCGCGCCTCAGCAGGTGCCCCCAAAGAGCCGGCCTCCAAGGTGCGGCTTGCCATTGCCTTGTTGTTACAGAATCCGCAGCTCGTCGCAAATGCGCCAGAACCAGGTGAATTTGAGGAGCTCGATATGCCAGGCACGCCGATATTTTTGGATGTTCTGAAGCTGCTTAAAACGGCGCCAAATATGAATACTGGCTCAATTGTAGAGCATTTTAGTGATAGTGAGTACAAACATCATTTAGCTAAACTAGCCTTCTGGGATCATCCGGCGCTGAAGCAGGATGTTGTCCTGGAATTTAAAGGGGTTATGGATAGTTTGAAGCTAGCGTCTGTCAAAAGCAGTACAGAGAGGTTACTGCAAAAGCAGCGGCTGGGTGGTTCTCTAACTTCATCGGAAAAGGACAAATTGGCACGGTTATTGATGGTAAAGCGGGGCGATTCTGGGTGAATCAGACCGCCCATTGAAAAGTTTGGGTGGGGCAACCATTTAAGCTATACTTTCGCGTTTTTACGTCTTCGCCCAGAACGCATTTTTACGTAATTTTTTCATACACATACCGTACTTAACCGGACGCACGCATGGATCAGGAAACACAACGCACGCAGCTTAAAAAGCTGATCATTCAGGGCAAAGAACAGGGTTTTCTCACGTATCGAGAGATCAACGATCATCTTCCCGAAGATGTTCACGACACCGACCAGATCGAAGCGGTGGTGAACATGATCAACGACATGGGGATCGCGGTTTACGACGAACCGCCCGATCCCGATAGCCTGTTGCTCAAAACCGAAACGCCGCCAGCGGAAGACGAAGAAGAAGCCGCGGAAGAGGCGGAGGCGGTCGTCACGTCCGCCGTGGACAGCGAATTTGGCCGCACCACCGACCCGGTGCGCATGTACATGCGCGAAATGGGTACGGTGGAACTGCTGACGCGTGAAGGCGAGATTGATCTCGCCAAGCGTATTGAGGACGGCGTACGCCAGACTACCGAGGCGATTGCCGCCTGCCCGGCTGCCATCGCCGAGGTGGTGCGCATGATGGATCTGGTCGAACTCGATCAGATGCGTCTTACCGATCTCGTGGTTGATTTTGTCGACCCCGATGCCGTGGATGTTCCCCTGCCTGAGATCAACAGCGAAAAGGCCGCCGCTACGGCGGATCTCGATGAGGAAGCGGAAAGCGGCGACGGTTCCGCTAGCAGCGAAGAAGAGGAAACCGGACCGAACCGGGAAGAGGCGCTGATCCGCTTCGCCCGTATCCGCAAGCTGCATACGAACCTGCTCAAGGCCATTGAAAAGAAGGGCTACGACAGCCCGGACGTCAAGAAGGTCCAAGCGAAGCTCGCTGATGAGTTCATGCAGATCAAGTTTGTCTCCAAACAGATCAACCGCTTGGTGGAACATGTGCGTTCGCTGGTGGATTATGCGCGCGAGCGGGAAAGGACCATCATGGATATCTGCGTGGGCAAGGCGCGGATGCCGCGCAAGATATTCATCAAGATTTTCCCCGGCAACGAGACCAACAAGCGCTGGGTCAAAAAGGCCATCAAGTCCGGAGAGGCGAATGCCGCGGTGATCGAAAGCCAGACCGACAACATCCACGCGGCGCAAACAAAACTGGCGCAGTTGGAAGAGCGTGCCGGTTTGCCGATCGGGGAACTGAAAGAGGTCAACCGCCGCATGTCCATCGGCGAGGCCAAGGCGCGTCGTGCGAAGAAGGAAATGGTTGAAGCCAACCTGCGTCTCGTGATCTCGATCGCCAAGAAGTACACGAACCGCGGTCTGCAATTCCTGGATCTCATTCAGGAGGGCAATATCGGCCTGATGAAGGCGGTGGACAAGTTCGAATACCGTCGCGGCTACAAGTTCTCGACCTACGCGACATGGTGGATTCGTCAGGCCATCACGCGCTCGATCGCCGACCAGGCGCGCACCATCCGTATCCCGGTGCACATGATCGAGACCATCAACAAGCTCAACCGCATTTCACGCCAGATGTTGCAGGAGATGGGCCGTGAGGCGACGCCGGAAGAGCTGGCCGTGCGCATGGAAATGCCGGAAGACAAGATCCGCAAGGTGCTCAAGATTGCCAAGGAACCGATCTCGATGGAGACGCCCATTGGCGATGACGAGGATTCGCATCTCGGCGATTTTGTCGAGGACGCCAATTCCGTGGCGCCGCCGGATGCCGCGACCAATAGCGGTCTCAAGTACGCGACCTCCGAAATTCTGGAGACGTTGACACCGCGCGAGGCCAAGGTGCTGCGCATGCGTTTTGGCATCGGCATGAACACCGACCATACGCTGGAAGAGGTTGGCAAACAGTTCGACGTGACCCGTGAGCGCATCCGCCAAATCGAGGCCAAGGCCCTGCGCAAGCTGCGGCATCCGAGTCGTTCGGAGCACCTGCGCAGCTTCCTCGACTAGTAGTTACACATGCTGTGACAAAAGGGCCCGTATGGGCCCTTTTTATTTCAGGGACTATGTTTACAGCACACATTCAGGGAATGTCAGAACCCGTATACCGTAATGATAAAACTGGTAGAATTTGTAACTTCGGGCCTGTAGCTCAGTTGGTTAGAGCAGGGGACTCATCGAGGAAATGGTGCGTTCATATCGAAAGATGTGAAATGAACGGGATGAATTCAGGGAAACCTTCCAGCACACACTGATGGCAACCCTGAGCCAAGCCGGAAGTACACTTCCGGAAGGTGCAGAGACTACCTGAGGGCTACAGCGCCCTTAATGACAGGCGAGAGCGTCCCGCACCCCGATGCTGCCTTTGTGGGTGATGAGATAGTCCACTCCTGCTGGAAACAGCGGGGAACAGTGAATCCCTTGGTCCTAGGTTCAAGTCCTAGCGGGCCCACCAACATAAAAAAAGGGTTAGCGATGAGCTAACCCTTTTTTTATGTTAGGAAACATCCAACGTTATTTCTGGATGTAGAAACGGAACACCCCACGTGCGTCTTCTGTCATTCCCAGCAGTTTATGACCCGTGCTCTTGAGCCAGGTGTTGACCTCCATGGGCGAAACCTCGCAATCGCTGATGAGCATGACGCTCTCGCCTTTCTGCATGCGCATGAGTTCCCTGCCGGTTTCGATTACCGGAGTCGGGCAGCGAGAACCGGTAACGTCCAGTAACTTCCCCACCGGCCAAGGGTCGCCTTTGAGGATGTAAAAACCGAACCCCTTTTTGGCGCTGCGGTCGACGAACAGAACCTGATTCTTTGTCTGTTTCGCCCATAGAAACAGGTCGCCCTCGATACCCGGGTAATCGCTGATCAGCAGCAGAACCTCGCCATTTTTCAAATTGGCCAGTGTCCGCTTGAGGGCCGGTAGCGGGCCAGGAGAGATCTGCCCGTTTAGGTCGAGTGTGACCTGAGGGCTGGGGATCGGGGTGCCGTGAGAACTAACTATTGTGCGTGCTGTCATGGGTTCACCTTGTTGTCCTTGGTAAAAGCCGCTGGGTTAAATGCTTTATTCCTCTATATGCAAAGGGTATGCCAAGCACGATGAGGGTTTGCATCAGGAATCAGGTGAAAAAATATGTCAGAGAAAACACGATATCAATGTAATTCCGTACTTCAGAAGTGAGACATCAATAAATATTATCTATTTAAGAGATTCCTGATATGGCCACTTTACGGCGTATTTACACACAAATTCTGCCGCGGCTATAGCGGAGTGAATGATGACTGGCATGGAACTTGTACATTTATTCGATGGTTTCTCAGCGAGGCATAGTGACCATGAATCCCACCATTCTTCTGCTGGATGACGACAAAGAAAACCTCTATCTGCTGCAGCAAATGCTCAAGGGATTGGCCGGTGTAGAAACAAGTGTCACGGAGGACTTCACTTCCCCGAGAGAGGCATTGGCCTGGTGCCGTGAAAACGAACCCGACCTCTGCCTGGTGGATTACCACATGCGGGAAATGGATGGCATTGAATTTATCGACAGCGTGCGGCAACTTCCCGGCTTTATGGGTATTCCCATCAT
This sequence comes from Sulfurifustaceae bacterium, assembly GCA_041481225.1. GTDB lineage: Bacteria > Pseudomonadota > Gammaproteobacteria > Acidiferrobacterales > Sulfurifustaceae > Sulfuricaulis. Next base: position 29,492 of record JBGPBL010000024.1, read on the forward strand.
CATGGTGACGGGGATAGTTGAAAAGGAGCTGCGGCATCAGGCGCTGCTCCATGGCGCCACCGATTTCCTGACGCGGCCGATCGACCCGGTCGAACTCAAAGTGCGTGTGAGCAACTTGTTGGCGCTGCGCATGAGCCTGGTCGACCCACGGAATAAAGTGGAGCGGCTGGCACACGACGTTGAGCGGGTGGTCAAACAGGCCATAGAACGCGAGCACGAACAAATTATTTTCAAGCTGTCGAACCTCAGCTGCAGTCGTGACGAGGAAACCGGCAACCACATGCACCGCGTGGCGCATGTCTCGATGCTGATGGCCAGGGAATTGGGTTTCGATGAACAATTTTGTGACCTGATCTATCTCGCCGCGCCGATGCATGATATCGGCAAGGTGGGCATTCCGGACCGCATCTTGCTCAAACCGGGAAAGCTCACGCCCCAGGAGTGGGAGATCATGAAAAGCCACACCACCATCGGTTATGACGTGTTGAAGGATTCGAGTTCACCTCTGCTGCGCATGGGGGCCGAGATCGCCTACTCGCATCACGAAAAATTCAACGGTCAAGGTTACCCGTGCGGGCTGATCGGGGAGAAAATACCCGTGGTGGGTCGGATCGTGGCGGTGGCGGATGAACTCGATGCTTTGCTTTCCGTGCGCCCGTACAAAAAAGCCTGGGCCATGAAGGATGTGCTTGAGCAGATGCGGCACGAACGGAGCCGACATTTCGATCCCGATTGCATCGATGTAATGCTACGGCACATCGACACCATTCAGGACATTCAGAAGCAGTACGCCGACGATACCGCGGTTTATCCCACGGACAAGCGGCCGCTGCGTTTACTGACCGGCGGCGCTTCGCAGTGAGCTGCTAGCCGTTTATTCCACGGAGCAAGCTAGTGTGCCGGGGCGGGCGTTATTTCCGCCGTCTCAACCGGATGATACTTGCGTTTGTACCACAGGAGCCCGATGCGTTCGCGCAGCCCCAGACTGCTCAGACGCAGGCCATAGGTGGACGGAAAATATCCCAGGGTTTCGCGATCTTCCTTATTGAGTGTGGTGAAACCCATGGGCGCAGGGATGGTGCTCAAACCGGCGTTTTCAAATGCCCAGACCGAACGCGGCATGTGCCAGGCATGGGTGACCAGATAAACGCGCCGGATCCCGGCCTCAGCAAGCATCTGCTTCGTGTACGTAGCGTTCTCGAAAGTGTTGCTGGATTTATCTTCCACCCATTTCACTTCCACCTGAAAGTCGCGCGTAAGTGTCTCCTGCATGAGCGCTGCCTCAGAAGTCTGTTCACCATAAGGGTTACCGCCGCTGACCAGAATGGGGAGCCCGGTGCGGCGCTGCAGGTAAGCGGCGTAACGCAAGCGCTCCAAGGCCAAGGAGCTTACCGTGTCTCCCTGCCCGTATTCCACGGCATCGGTATAGCGTCCGCCTCCCAGCACCACGATGGCCCCGGCCGGTGATTGCGTGTCCAGGGGGGCGGAGAGATTAAGCGGTGGGAAGCGCGACTCGATCCCGGTCATGAGTTGATGGCCGGTGAGGGGGAGGCTGAGGATAAACAAGGCGGTGAAGCTGAGAAAGACAATGAAACTGCCGAGTAGCACCCAGCGGATCTGAATGAGAAACCCAAGGAGTGCCACGATCAGAATTATGCCCGGAGGCACAAGAAACAACGGAACGATCTTGGTCCAGACCTCGACCATGGTCAGGTAGAAATCCCGGCCGCCTGGCGCTCGGCGTGGTAAGAGGAGCGCACCATCGGCCCGCTCGCCACATTGCGGAATCCCATGGCCTCGGCGGTACGCGCAAATTGGGCAAATTCATCCGGCGTGACGAACCGTAGCACCGGCAGATGATGCCGGCTCGGTTGCAGGTATTGGCCGATGGTGAGCATTTCACAACCATGTTCCCGCAGATCGCGCATGACGTCGATGATCTCTTCGTTCGTTTCACCAATGCCGACCATGAGACCCGATTTGGTGGGCACCCGTGGGTGCTGTTCCTTGAACCGGCGCAGCAGTTCCAGCGAGTGGCGGAAATCCGCGCCGGGCCTCGCGGCCTTGTATAAACGCGGTACGGTTTCAAGGTTGTGGTTGAACACATCCGGCAACGCTTCACCAAGAAGGCCGAGGGCGACGTCGAGGCGGCCACGAAAATCCGGCACCAGGATTTCGATCGAGGTGGAAGGCGAATGCGCGCGCACGGCGCGGATGCAGGCGGTGAAGTGCGCCGCGCCGCCGTCGCGCAGGTCGTCGCGATCGACGGAAGTGATGACGACGAATTTCAATTTCATCTCGGCGATGGCTTGGGCCAGATGCTCCGGTTCGTTGGCATCGAGCGCCGCCGGCCGGCCATGCGCAACATCGCAGAACGGGCAGCGCCGGGTGCACAACCTGCCCATGATCATGAAGGTAGCGATGCCATGGCTGAAGCATTCGCCGAGATTTGGGCACGAAGCCTCTTCGCACACTGTGTTCAGCTCATGCGCGCGCAACAGGCTCTTGAGCCGACCGACCTCAGGATGCGTCGGGCTCTTGGCGCGTATCCATGCCGGCTTGCGTAGGATCTCTGTCTGCGGCGTAATCTTGATCGGAATGCGCGCGGTCTTGGCCGCACCTTTTTCACCGATGGCGGCGCTGGTCTTGGTTTTTTGATTATCCATGAGGCATTGCGCGAGGCGGAATAGTGGTCGAATCCGATGTGTTATTGGGCGCAGTATAACCCAGCGCCCGGCAGAGTTGCTCGGTGAGACCCTGGCCAACGGCAGCCATGTCCGTACGAACGCCAAGGTCAACCAGTTGTGTCACCGGCTGGCCGGGATAGCCGCAGGGGTCGATATAGGAGAAAGGGGCCAAGTCCATGTCGAAATTGAGCGCGATCCCGTGGTAGCTCGAACCCCGGCGAATGCGCAGCCCCAGCGAGGCGATCTTGCTGTCCACGACGTATATGCCCGGTGCCCCGGCGCGGCGCTGGCCGTGAATCTGGTAGAAAGCCAGCAGGTCGATGACTGCCTGCTCCATGGCCTGGACCAGGCGCTTGGCGCCCCAACCGCGCCGCGCCAGGTCCATCAGAATGTAGGCCACAATTTGGCCCGGTCCATGGTAGGTGATGTCGCCGCCGCGGTCGGTGTATACCAGCGGGATGTTATGGATATGGGTTATTTTTCCGTCGCGGCCCTTGAGACCCATGGTGTACACCGGCGGGTGTTCGACCAGCCACAGTTCGTCGCAGGTCGAGTCGGTGCGCGCGTCCGTGAATTGCTGCATGGCGCGAAAGGACTCGGGGTAATCGACCCGCCCGAGCGTGCGCACGATGACTTCATCCACGGGCCGTTGTGGCGACATCAGTCCACTTTGCCCTGAGCGAATGCCTGCTTGTATTCCTTGTACAGCGCAAACATCCGTGCGTGCATCGGCCCCGGCTTGCCGTTGGCCACAGGTTTGCCGTCGATGCGGGTGATCGGGAGAATTTCCTTGGTCGAGCTGGTCATCCATACTTCGTCGGCGGTATTCATTTCATCAAGACGGACCGATCGTTCGTCACAGGGCACGCCGTGGGCGCGGGCGATTTCCACGATCAGATCGCGCGTGACGCCGGGCAGGATGAAAGGCCCTTTGGGTGGAGTGATGAGGCGGCCCTGGCGGACAATAAAAATGTTGCTCGCCGCGCCCTCAGTCATGAATCCATCGCGCACAAGAATGGCCTCGACCGCGCCCTGGTCGATGGCCTGTTGCCGCAGCAACGCGTTCGCCAGCAGGGCGATGGCCTTGATGTCGCAGCGCTGCCAGCGGATGTCCTCGGTGGTGATGGCGGCGATACCGGTGGCGAGCTGTTCCGCCGGTGGATATTTGAGTGGCTGGGCGTAGGAAAACACGGTCGGCACCACGTTGGTCGGAAACGCATGGTCGCGCGGAGCCACACCACGTGTCACCTGAAGATAGATCGACTGATCGCCCCCGCCGCCTTCCGCAATCAGGCGGGTGAAGATTGCTTTCCATTCCTCGGTGGTATGTGGGTGGCGCAGGCGGATGGCATCCATGCTGTTTCCGAGGCGTATCAGGTGGTGCGGCAGGCGGAACATGCGCCCACCGAAAACCGGGATCACTTCATAGACGCCGTCACCAAAAACAAAACCGCGGTCGAAGACCGAAACCTTGGCCTGATCGGGGGGAAGAAATTCGCCGTTGAGGTAAACGTATTTCATGGTTGTTAAGAGTATGAGGGGTAAGGAATGGGGTCGCCCATTCCTTACGCTTCACGCCGGGCCTATTGTAACCAAAGTTGGATGTTATCGAGCGACCGCCGAAACAGATTGCCCGGCCCGACTTCCTTGTGCGCCACCAGCGGATATTCAGCGATGGGCTGCTGGTCCAGGTCGAGCGCGAGGGAGCCGACTTTCTGCCCCAGACTGACCGGTGCCACCACCCGGTCCGGTATCGTCAGCCGTGCCCGCAGTTTTTCATGGGTGCCGCGCGGGAGCGTCAGATACAGGTTTTGCGGAACCCCGACGGGAAGCGCACGGGTATCGCCCAGCCACACCCGCACATGGGTGGCCGGACTGTCGGCGGCGTACAGCAGACGGGTTTCAAAATGACGGAAGCCGTAATCGATCAGCTTCTGTCCCGCCTCGACCCGGGCATTCTCGTTTTTTGCGCCCAGCACGGTGGCGATGAGGCGCATGTGTTCCCGCATGCCCGAAGCAACCAGGCCATAGCCGGCGGCGCGTGTCTGGCCGGTCTTGAGACCATCAACGGAAGTGTCGCGCCAGAGCAGGGCGTTATGGTTGTACTGTTTAATCTGACGGTAGGTGAATTCCTTGAGCGCAAACCATTTGTAGTAATCGGGAAAATCCCGGATCAGGGCAGAGGCCAGCCGACTCAGGTCGTGCGCCGTGGCGTATTGTTCTTCGGCATCGTGGCCGGTGGCATTGGCAAATTGGGTGTGATTCATGCCGAGCGTGCGGGCTTTGACGTTCATCTCGGAAACAAAATTTTTCTCGCTACCGGAGACATGCTCCGCGAGCAGTACGGTTGCGTCGTTGGCGGAAAGCGCGATCATGCCCTTGAGCAGGTCCTCCACGGTCGTTGCTTCGCCCGGACGCAGAAACAGCCGCGCGCCTTTCGCGCCTAGGGCTGGCTCGCTAGCTGTAATTTTCTCGTCCAGATGCAGTTTCCCGTTTTTCAGTTTTTCGAAAAGAAGGTAAGCAGTCATGAGTTTGGAAAGGCTCGCGGGCGCGAGCGGCTTGTCGGCGTTGTGTTCGGCCAATACCCGGCCACTGTCGTGGTCCACCAGTAGCCAGGCCTCGGCATTTACCACAGGCGCAGGCGGTATTTCTGCG
>JBGPBL010000025.1:0-33920 GCA_041481225.1 Sulfurifustaceae bacterium
ATGGATGAGAAAAAACCAGCGCCGGCACCAAAGCTGCTTGAGGCGCACCAGAAGGATCGCAAATACAAAGGGTGGACTTGGGCGATTATCGAGGTGGATCTTGCCGAACTCGACGACAAGACCGAGCGCATCAACATCACGTTGCCCCGCAAGGTGCTGCGCGTGATCGATGAAGCGGCGAAGCGCTCAGGTGAATCCCGCTCCGGCTATCTCGCCCGGGTAGGAATCGCATCGGTGAGGCGCACCGGATAAGATTGCTGTTGTCTACGACTCCGCCGCCTTGGCGGGGTTTTTCTTCGTTGGTTGGCTGGTAACTTTAATAGGGATCAGATTGGAAATCTCAAAGACCCCTTAAAAATGGCTCCCCGGGACGGACTCGAACCGCCGACCAGGTGATTAACAGTCACCTGCTCTACCAACTGAGCTACCGGGGAATAGTCGGATGGCCGCGTATAGTACTGGTTGCACTTCGTGGCGGTCAATACGCGGGTGAGTGCTTCTTAGACCTTGCCGAGAAGTTTTTCCAGACGATCCATCGCTTTTTCAAGGATTTCCATGGAGGTGGCATAGGACAAGCGAAGGTGGCCTTCGGCGCCGAAAGCTGAGCCGGGCACGAGCGCCACGCCGGCCTTGTCGAGAATATACTCGGCCATCTCCACATCATTATTGATTCCATCGGTAGCAGCAATGGCTTTGCTGAAATCCGGGAAGGCGTAGAAGGTGCCTTGCGACGGCAGGCAACGTACGCCGCGAATCTGATTCAACCGGCTGACAAGCCGGTCGTGCCGTTCCCTGAATGCGCGCACCATCGGTGCGATGCAGCCTTGATCCCCATTCAGTGCTGCTTCGGCAGCGACCTGCGAGATGGAAGTAGGATTGGATGTGCTCTGCGACTGAATTTTTTTCATCGCCGCGATAAGCGGTTTCGGGCCGGCGGCGTAACCGATGCGCCATCCGGTCATGGCGTAAACCTTGGATACGCCATTCAACACAATGGTGCGGTCCTTGAGATCGGGGCAGGCATTCAGAATGTTGCTGAACGGCTCGTCCGCCCACAGGATATGTTCGTACATGTCGTCGGTGGCGATGAGCACTTGCGGGTGCTTGCGCAATACCTCGCCCAGCGCCGCCAGTTCGGCGCGCGTATAGGCCGTACCGGTAGGGTTGGACGGGCTATTGATCACGACAAGTTTTGTCTTGCGCGTGATGGTGCGGTCCAACTGGTCCGGGCGAATCTTGAATGCCTGATCGATTCCCGCGGACACGATCACGGGGAGGGCATCGGCCAGCAGCACCATATCGGGGTATGACACCCAGTAGGGCGCAGGAATCACTACCTCATCGTCTTTGTCGAGGAATGCCTGTGCCAGGTTAAAGAAACTCTGTTTGCCACCGACCGAGACCAGCACCTGATCCGGCGTATAGTCAAGACCGTTGTCGCGTTTGAATTTGGCGATCACTGCTTTTTTGAGGCCGGGTGTGCCATCGACGGCGGTGTATTTGGTAAAACCGTCGTGGATCGCGCGAATCGCCGCTTCTTTAATATGCTCCGGCGTGTCGAAGTCGGGTTCACCGGCGCCAAGCCCAATGACATCCTTGCCCTGAGCCTTCAGCTCCTTGGCGCGGTTGGTCACGGCAAGGGTGGGCGAGGGTTTGATGCGGTTGACGCGGCTGGATAGGCGGATGGTGAACAACGTTTCCTCGTACAAACAGTGGTTGAAAAACGCGGTAATATACCTGCTAGTGTACGGAAAAACGATAGCGCATGAGCCATAAATTTGAATTGAAAAGCCCGTTTTCACCGGCCGGCGACCAGCCGCAGGCGATTACGGCGCTGGTGGCGGGCCTTAAGAACGGCGAGGCCTACCAGACGCTGCTTGGGGTTACCGGTTCCGGCAAGACCTTTACCATTGCCAATGTCATCGACCAGGTGCAACGCCCGGCGCTGGTGCTCGCCCCGAACAAGACCCTGGCGGCCCAGTTGTATTCCGAAATGCGCGACTTCTTTCCGCGCAATGCGGTCGAGTATTTCGTGTCGTATTACGACTACTACCAGCCCGAGGCCTATGTCCCGTCCAGCGATACCTATATAGAGAAAGACGCCTCGATCAACGAGCAGATCGAGCAGATGCGCCTGTCCGCCACCAAGGCCATCCTGGAGCGTGAAGACACGATCATTGTGGCCACGGTCTCGGCCATTTACGGCTTAGGTGATGTTGACGCCTACCACAGCATGATCCTGCACCTGCGCACGGGCACCACCATGGGCCAGCGCCAAATCCTGCAACGGCTCGCGGAAATGCAGTACACGCGTAATGATTTCGAGCTGCACCGCGGTACCTTCCGTGTGCGCGGCGATGTTATCGATATCTTTCCGGCGGAGTCGGAGAGTCTGGCGGTGCGGGTCGAGCTGTTCGGTGATGAGGTCGAGGGGTTGTCCGAATTCGATCCGTTGACGGGCGAAGTGGCGAACCGGCTGGTGCGCACCACGATTTTTCCGTCGTCGCATTACGTGACACCGCGCGAAACAATCCTGAATGCACTCAATGAGATCAAGGAAGAGTTACGTGAGCGGGTGGCCCATCTGCGTTCCGTAGAAAAACTGGTGGAGGCGCAGCGCCTGGAGCAGCGCACGCTCTACGATCTTGAGATGATGCGTGAGGTGGGTTATTGCTCTGGTATCGAAAACTACTCACGTTATCTCTCCGGCCGCAAGCCAGGCGAGCCGCCGCCCACGCTGATCGATTATCTGCCAAAAAATGCGCTGCTGGTGATCGATGAATCCCACGTTACGGTCCCGCAGTTGGGCGGCATGTACCGTGGTGACCGCTCGCGCAAGGAGACGCTGGTGGAATACGGGTTCCGTTTGCCCTCGGCGCTCGACAATCGCCCGCTGCGGTTCGACGAGTTCGAGCGATTGATGCCGCAGACGATTTTCACATCCGCCACGCCAGGCCCTTATGAGCATGAACACTCCCATGGCCTGGTGGTGGATCAAGTTGTGCGTCCGACCGGTCTGGTGGATCCGGAAATCGAGGTGCGACCGGTTGTTACCCAGGTGGACGACCTGCTTTCCGAGGTTCGCGTGCGCGCCGCGGCCGGCGAGCGCGTGCTCGTGACGACGCTTACAAAGCGCATGGCGGAAGACCTGACCGAATATTTACACGAGCACGATGTGCGCGTGCGTTACCTGCATTCCGACATTGAGACCCTCGAGCGTGCCGAAATTATCCGCGACCTGCGCGCCGGCGTGTTCGATGTGCTGGTGGGCATCAACCTGCTGCGCGAGGGCCTCGACCTCCCCGAGGTGTCGCTCGTGGCCATTCTCGATGCCGACAAGGAAGGTTTCCTGAGGTCGACCCGGTCCCTGATCCAGACCATCGGGCGGGCCGCGCGCCACATCAATGGAAAGGCCATCCTGTATGCCGCACGCATAACGGGGTCCATGCGCGAGGCAATTGACGAAACCGATCGGCGCCGGCAAAAACAGGTTGATTACAACAAACTGCACGGGATCACTCCTAAGGGCATCATCAAGGCGGTCCGGGAGATCATCGATGGGGTAACGCCCGCCCACCCGATGTACGGAACGAAAGAATACGGTTCCAAATCCGCCCATGCCGGCCGTGAATACCTGCGCGCCGCCGAGGAGGAGGCTGAATACGCCGCCATGGCACCCGATGCGCTGGCCCGGTTGCTCAATAAGCTGGATAAGCAAATGTACGAGCATGCGCGCAATCTGGAGTTCGAGAAGGCCGCGGCGATTCGCGACAAAATCGGCGTCATTCGTGCACGTAAATTCGGCTTGATTCAGGGCCGGGCCGGCAAACATTGAGACCGATGACCCGAATCGAGGACCCGCTGGCTTTTTAGCGTTAAAACTTGTGACGGATCGCTGAGTTATGCTATTTTGCGCGGCCTCTGTAGGCGCGTAGCTCAGTGGTAGAGCACTACCTTGACATGGTAGTGGTCGGTGGTTCGATCCCACTCGCGCCTACCATTATTTTGTGACCCCGCTAAAAACGGGGTAACGCGTTCAACACCACACTGCTTAAACCCATTTACGCGGCCATTCGTGGCGGCCGCCACTGAGGAAGGGTCATCCGATGCCAAGTATTACGCTCCCCGACGGCAGTCGCCGTGAATACCCGCAACCCTTAACCGTCGCCGAGATCGCCGCCAGTATCGGCCCTGGCCTGGCGAAAGCCGCCTTGGCTGGACGCCTCAACGGAAAACTCGTGGATACCTCGTTCCGTGTCGAAACGGATGCCGAGATTGCCATCATCACCGACAAGAGTCCTGAAGGTCTGGAGATCATCCGCCACTCGACCGCGCATCTGCTGGCACAGGCGGTGAAGGAATTGTTCCCCGAGGCCCAGGTCACCATCGGTCCGGTGATCGAAAGCGGGTTCTATTACGACTTCGCCTTCAAGCGCGGATTTTCGGAAGAAGATCTCAAGGCTATCGAAGAGCGCATGCGTGAAATCGCCAAGCGCGACTATCCGGTAAACCGTACCGTGATGCCGCGCGACGAGGCCGTCAAATTCTTCCGCAGTCTGGGCGAGGAATACAAGGCACGGATCATCGAGGGTATCCCCTCCGGCGAGGAGTTGTCGCTCTACCGCCAGGGCAACTTCGTGGATCTTTGCCGCGGTCCGCACGTGCCTTCCACTGGCAAGCTCAAGGCCTTCAAGCTCATGAAGGTTGCCGGCGCCTATTGGCGGGGCGATTCCAAGAACGAAATGCTGGCGCGGATTTACGGCACCGCCTGGACCAACAAGGAAGCCCTCGACGCTTATCTGCACCAGATCGAAGAAGCGGAAAAGCGCGACCACCGCAAGATCGCGCGCCAGCTCGATTTGTTTCATATGCAGGAAGAGGCCCCCGGTATGGTCTTCTGGCATGACCATGGCTGGCGGATATACCTGCAGGTCATGGACTACATCCGTGGCCACCTGCGCCACCACGGCTATCAGGAAGTGCATACCCCGCAAGTGGTGGATCGTTCCCTGTGGGAGAAGTCCGGCCACTGGGAGAAATTCAAAGAGCACATGTTCACCACGGAGTCGGAAAAGCGCGAGTACGCGGTGAAGCCCATGAATTGCCCGTGTCACGTGCAGATATACAACCAGGGCCTGAAGAGTTACCGCGATCTGCCGCTGCGCCTTGCCGAATTCGGCTCGTGCCACCGGAACGAACAGTCCGGAGCGCTGCATGGCTTGTTGCGCTTGCGTAACTTCGTACAGGACGATGCGCATATTTTCTGTACCGAAGATCAGATTCAACCCGAGGTCTCGGCCTTTATTGAGTTGTTGCACCACGTCTACGCCGATTTTGGATTCAAGAACATCCTCTACAAGCTTTCGACGCGGCCGCCCCAACGGGTGGGCTCGGATGAGAGCTGGGACAAGGCTGAACACGCCCTGGAGCAGGCGCTGAATAGCAAAGGCCTGCCTTGGGACCTGCAGCCGGGGGAGGGGGCGTTCTATGGCCCCAAGATCGAATTCTCGCTCAAGGACAGCATCGGGAGGGTATGGCAGTGCGGGACCATCCAGGTGGACTTTTCCATGCCCGGGCGTCTGGGGGCGACCTATATCGCCGAAGACGGCAGCAAACAGACTCCGGTCATGCTGCACCGGGCCATTTTAGGGTCTCTGGAGCGGTTTATCGGGATTCTTATCGAGGAGCATGCGGGTGCCTTCCCAGTCTGGCTCGCCCCGGTTCAGGCCGTGGTGCTGACTATCACGGACCAGCAAGCGGACTATGCCCGGAATCTCGAAAATTCCTTGAAGAAACAGGGTTTCCGGGTCGAATCCGACTTGAGAAACGAGAAAATTGGCTTTAAAATCCGCGAACATACCTTGCAGCGTGTTCCCTATTTGCTGGTCATCGGCAAGAAAGAAGCGCAGGAAGGTACCCTAGCCGTGCGCACGCGCAAGGGTGAGGATATGGGCGGTATGACGCCCGAGGCGTTCAGCGCCATGCTCACTCGGGAAATTGCGGGCCGCGGCGTTCACATTTTGGAGGAATAGAAACATCGCGACAGACAAAGAGGTTCGTGTTAACGGACGGATTAACGCCCCGAGAGTCAGGTTAATCGGCAGTGACGGTCAGCAGCTTGGTATATTTTCCTCGAGCGATGCCCTGCGCAAGGCGGAAGAATCCGGTTTCGATCTCGTAGAAATATCTCCCAACGCTGAGCCACCGGTTTGCCGAATCATGAATTTCGGCAAGTTTCAGTATGAGGAAAGCAAGCGCAAACACGCGGCGAGAAAGAAACAGAAACAGATTCAGATTAAGGAAGTCAAATTCCGGCCCGGGACGGACATCGGGGATTATCAGGTCAAATTGCGCAACCTGATTCGCTTTCTGGAAGAGGGCAACAAGGCGAAGATCACGTTACGATTCCGCGGGCGGGAGATGGCCCATCAAGAGCTCGGCATGGAAATGCTGAAGCGCCTGGAAAACGATCTCAAGGAACACGGTAGCGTCGAGCAGTTCCCCCGGCTGGAGGGAAAACAGATGGTGATGGTCATCCAGCCCAAGCGTTAGCCGACCACAAGGCGGCTTTTTTATAACCAAGCATCCCTGGGCCTGGCAGTGCCTGCGGACGCATCTAAATATGACGGAGTACCAAAATCATGCCGAAACTGAAATTGAAAACCAATCGAGGTGCTGCCAAGCGCTTCAAGAAGACCGCCAGTGGCGGCTTCAAGAGTTCCAGCTCGCACCTGCGGCACATCCTCACCAAGAAGAGCAGCAAGCGTAAACGTCAACTGCGTGGCACCTCCATGGTGTCCAGCACGGATACCAATCGGCTGCGTCAAATGCTGCCGCATAGCTGAGGAGAATAGAACATGCCAAGAGTCAAACGTGGAGTTACCGCCGGCGCGCGCCACAAGAAAGTGCTGGCGCAGGCCAAGGGCTATTACAACGCACGCCGCAAGGTCTTTCGCGTCGCCAAGCAGGCGGTCGCCAAGTCCGGACAATACGCCTACCGTGATCGCAGGGTCCGCAAGCGTGAGTTCCGCGCGTTATGGATTGCACGCATCAACGCCGCCGCACGCGAGTGCGGTCTGAGCTACAGCCGATTTATGAACGGGCTCAAAAAGGCCACCATTGATATCGACCGCAAGGTGCTGGCCGATATCGCGGTGTATGACAAAAAGTCCTTTTCCGTTCTGGCTGACAAGGCTAAAGCTGCGCTCGGCTGATGCGGTAATCGCAGCGGCCATGCCATCGTGTGGCCGATTCGTGTACCAGAAAGGGAAAGGTCTCTGACCTTTCCCTTTTTTATTTTCATTCGTGTTCGCAGCGGAGCGAATTGAACCGTGACAGACGCAACGGATTCCATCAAACAACAACTGGCGCAACTGGTTGCCGACGCTGAGAACGCCATGGCCGCGGCAGCGGACGTGGCGGCCGTGGAGGATGTCCGCGTCCAGTATCTTGGCAAGAAGGGACTGCTTACCGAACAGCTAAAAAATCTTGGCACACTGCCGCCCGAGGAACGTCCGCGCATCGGGGCGCTGGTCAATCAGGCTAAAGAAACCCTGCAAGAAAAGTTGACGCATCGCAAACAGGGACTGGGGTCTTCCGCCCGCGATCAGCAGCTCGCGCGTGAAGTCATCGATGTCACGTTGCCGGGACGCGGTGTGCGTATGGGTGGCCGGCACCCGATCACCCGTACGCTGGAACGTATGGAGACGCTGTTCACGCAGATGGGATTCGACATGGCTGACGGTCCCGAGATCGAGGACGACTACCATAATTTCGAGGCGCTCAATATCCCGCCGAATCATCCATCGCGCGCGATGCATGATACGTTTTACTTCGATGCCCATACGTTGCTGCGCACCCATACCTCGCCGGTTCAGGTGCGGTACATGGAGCAACACAAGCCGCCGTTGCGTATCATCGCGAGCGGGCGCGTGTATCGTTGTGACTCGGATATCACGCACACCCCCATGTTCCATCAGGTGGAGGGTATTCTGGTCGATGAATCCGTCAGTTTCGCCGATTTAAAAGGGGTTCTCAGCGATTTCCTGACGCAGTTCTTCGAGAAGCCGATCAAGGTCCGGTTCCGCCCCTCGTATTTTCCCTTCACCGAGCCGTCTGCCGAAGTCGACATCAGTTGTGTCATTTGCGGCGCCAAAGGCTGCCGTGTGTGCAAACAGACGGGATGGCTCGAAGTGCTGGGTTGCGGCATGGTGCATCCGGAGGTTTTCCGCCACGTCGGCATCGACAGTGAGCGCTGGACCGGGTTCGCGTTTGGCATCGGTGTCGAGCGTATGGCGATGCTGCGCTATGGTGTGAACGACCTGCGGCTGTTTTACGAAAATGATCTGCGTTTCCTGCAACAGTTCCGATAAGAAAAATTCACACCCATGAAAATCAGTGAAAAATGGTTGCGTGAGTGGGTTTCGCCCAAGCTCGACACGCACGCCTTGGCGCATCGGCTGACCATGGCCGGTCTTGAAGTCGGGGCGATTGCGCCGGTGGCGCCGCCACTCGAACGCGTGGTGGTAGGCGAGATCGTTTCCATGACGCCGCATCCGTCTGCCGACCGCCTCAATTGTTGCCGGGTCAGCGTCGGGAAATCAAAAATCATCGACATCGTCTGTGGCGCCGCCAATGCCATGGTTGGCATGAAAGCGCCGGTCGCGTTGGAAGGTGCCACGCTGCCTAACGGTATTGTCATCAGGAAGACAGAGATTCGTGGAGTATCGTCATCGGGCATGCTCTGTTCTGCCGCGGAGCTTGGGATCGAGGAAACGGCCGAGGGTCTGTTGACGTTGGGGCGCGATGCCCAACCCGGGATGACACTGGTTGAGTACCTGGGTCTCGATGACAACATGCTTGAGGTTGACCTGACGCCGAATCGTGGAGACTGCCTGAGTGTGGCGGGTCTTGCCCGCGAGCTTGCCGCGATTACCGGTGTGAAATACAACCCACCCAGGATCAAGCCGGTTCCTGCCAAGCACAAGCAACGCGTCGCGATTGTTCTGGATGCAGCCCACGACTGCCCAAGTTATGTTGGACGCGTTGTTGCCGATATCGATCCTGGCGCCATGACGCCCCTGTGGATGAAAGAACGGTTGCGCCGATGCGGTGTGCGCAGCATTCATCCGGTGGTGGATGTGACCAACTACGTCATGCTTGAACTCGGCCAGCCCATGCATGCATTCGATTTGGAAAAACTCTCCGGCGCGATTCATGTGCGGCATGCCAGTAAAGGTGAGCAGCTCACGCTGCTCGATGGAAAAAGTATCCAAGTCGTACCCGGTTCCCTCCTGATCGCGGATGACCAGCGCCCCTTGGCGCTCGCCGGCATCATGGGCGGGATGGATACGGCGGTGGACAACAATACCCGCCACGTTTTTTTCGAGAGCGCCTGGTTCAGACCCGAGGCCATCGCCGGACGAGCGCGGTCGTACGGCATGCAGACGGAATCTTCGCAGCGTTTTGAACGCGGGGTTGAACCTGGTTTGCAAAAAAGGGCGATTGAACGTGCCACCTCCTTGCTGTTGGCGATTACGGGCGGCAGGCCCGGCCCCGTTGTTGAGAAAACGGTGCGGCGCCACTTGCCGCGGTCGATACCAATTTTATTGCGTGCGGAACGGGCCGATCGTTTGCTGGGCATGCCGATTCCCGCAAAGGACGTTGTAAATACTTTACAACGTCTCGGCATGCGCGTGACAAAATCAGGTAAAGGCTGGAAGGTGACGCCCGCGGCCCATCGGTTCGATGTCAGCCGCGAGGTTGACCTGATTGAGGAAATCGCACGTATTCACGGTTATGAAAAACTGCCGAGCGTGCGTCCGGCCATCACCATGGACGCGCGCCCGGTTTCGGAGTCGCGTGTTTCGGAGTCGCGTCTGCGTTCCGTGCTGGTCGATCGTGATTACCAAGAGGTCATTACCTACAGTTTTATCGATCCAACGTGGCAGGCCATGCTGGACCCGCGTGTTTCTCCCATCTTGCTGGCCAATCCGATCGCCGCCGACATGGCGGCCATGCGCACGAATTTATGGGCTGGTCTGCTGCGGACGATTGTCTATAATCAGAACCGGCAGCAGTCCCGGGTTCGTTTGTTTGAGATCGGACGCTCATTTCTCCCGCAAACAACAGGCGGTATCGCCCAGGAACGCATGCTGGCCGGTGCCGTGACCGGTGAGGCCTTGGCGGAGCAGTGGGGACTGCCCAAACGCGCTGTGGATTTCTATGACACCAAGGCCGACGTGGAGGCGCTGTTGGCGCTTGCCGGGTTTGGGGTGCGTCTCCGGTGTCAGCCGGCGCAACATCCGGCACTTCATCCCGGACAGACCGCGGAGCTCTATGTGGGGGATAACAAGGTAGGCGTGTTGGGCGTATTGCACCCAGAACAGCAGTCAAAACTTGGTCTCGACCGGCCTGTTATCCTCTTTGAGCTTAAAATTTCCGTGATTCTGCAGGCAATTGCTCCAATTTTTCATGAAATATCAAAATTTCCAGCGATCCGTCGTGATCTCGCTCTTGTGGTAGCCGAGGCAACTCCTGCCCAGCAGGTGCTGGATTGCGTTACCAAGGTGGCAGGAAAATTGCTCATTAACCTTGAGCTATTTGATGAGTATCGTGGCAAAGGTATTGATTCCGGAAGAAAAAGTTTGGCTTTAGGCTTGACCTTACAGAACTCTTCGCGCACTCTTAATGAAGCGGAGGTAGAAAAGGTAATGGCGAAGGTGATTTCTAGCCTTCAGTCAGAGCTGGGGGCAGTACCACGGCAGTAAATGCCCCTTAAAAAACAATGAAGAAGGATTGTTATTTATGGCATTAACCAAAGCGGATCTGGCGGAAAATCTCTTTAACGAGCTGGGCCTGAACAAGCGCGAGGCGAAGGAATTCGTCGAGCTTTTTTTCGAGAAAATCCGTGAAGCCTTGGCTAATGGCGAACAAGTAAAGCTATCCGGATTCGGCAATTTTTCCCTGCGTCAGAAAAATCCCCGCCCGGGACGTAACCCCAAAACGGGCGAAGAGATACCTATTACAGCCCGGCGCGTGGTGACCTTCCGCGCCAGCCATAAACTCAAGGAACGGGTTGAACAGAACGCCCGGGCGAATCCTGAGAAATTGCAAGAAAAACTGAAACAACAGCAGGCAGAACTAGATGCTTGATCCGGGCGAGAACCACGAGCTGCCTGTCATTCCCGGCAAGCGCTACTTCACCATTGGTGAGGTAAGCGAGCTGTGCGCCGTGAAGCCGCATGTGCTGCGCTATTGGGAGCAGGAGTTCCCCCAACTGAAACCGGTTAAGCGCCGCGGTAACCGCCGCTACTACCAGCGCCACGACGTGATTCTTATCCGGCAGATCCGTAGTCTGCTTTACGTCGATGGGTTTACCATCAGCGGCGCGCGCAACAAGCTGGAAATGGATAACCCGCAGTTGTTGGACGCCAACCGCCAACAGGCCGTCAAGACTCTGATCAACGAGCTCGAAGATGTCCTAGACATGCTGAAAAAATTATAATTTTTTTCTTGTCCCGCCCGAATTCTCGGGTATGATGACGGCCGTCTTAGCGCCGTAAACCTTGTTGTTGGATATCCCTCGCAACAGTATCAACCGTCTGTAAACGGGGCGTAGCGCAGCCTGGTAGCGCACCTCCTTGGGGTGGAGGTGGTCGGAGGTTCAAATCCTCTCGCCCCGACCAATACATGTTGTCTTAATCGGTTTTGTATCTTCCCGTGAAACATGCGCATACTGCTCAGTAACGATGACGGTTACCTCGCCCCGGGTCTTGCTTGTCTGGCCAAGGCGCTCGCACCGGTGGCCGAGCTGGATGTGGTGGCGCCAGAGCGCGATCGCAGCGGCGCCAGCAACTCATTGACACTGATACGTCCCCTGCGCGTGCAGCAGGCCACCAATGGATTTTATTATATCGACGGAACGCCAACGGATTGCGTGCATCTGGCGATTACCGGGCTGCTCAAGAAAGAACCCGACATCGTCATTGCGGGAATCAACCGCGGCGCCAATTTGGGCGATGACGTCATTTACTCCGGCACGGTTGCCGCCGCCATGGAAGGACGTTTCCTGGGGCTGCCGGCCATCGCCGTGTCGCTCGCAGGAAAGGCCGGCACACATTTTGAATCCGCCGCACAGGTTGTCTTGCGCCTCCTTGATAAACTGGAGCGCGAGTCATTACCCGCCGACACCATACTTAATGTGAATGTCCCGGACATACCCTACGATCAAATCGCCGGCTTCGAGGCGACGCGTCTCGGTCATCGTCACAAGGCTGAGTCTGTGATCCGCTCCGCCGATCCGCACGGGAATACGATTTACTGGGTCGGTGCCCCGGGTCCCGAGGCCGATGCTGGACCGGGAACGGATTTTTACGCTATCCGCCAGAACTTTGTCTCGATTACCCCTTTGCATGTCGACCTGACCCGTTATACTGCCTTGGACCAGGTTTCTTCCTGGTTGAAAAAACTCTAGAGGAATTTGGCGAGGAGCGGTTTCAAGTGAAGGCGAATACTCACGGTATTGGCATGACCTCCCAGCGCACGCGCGAGCGACTGATACAACGATTGCGCGAGGAAGGCATTCGCGATGAACGTGTACTTGAGGCCATGCGCAGCGTTCCGCGGCATCTGTTTATTGACGAAGCGCTCTCAAGCCGTGCCTACGAAGATACGGCGCTGCCCATCGGGCATGGTCAGACGATCTCGCAGCCGTATATTGTGGCACTCATGACAGAGACCCTGCTGGCGGGCGGAAGACCGGGCAAGGTTCTGGAAGTGGGAACCGGCTCGGGTTATCAGACGGCGGTGCTGTCGTCGCTGGTCGATGAGGTCTATTCCGTGGAGCGTATTGAACCGCTCATGAAGCAGGCACGGCGACGGCTGCACGAACTGGGCTGTCGCAATGTTCATATCCGCCTATCCGATGGAAGCTGGGGATGGAAGGAACACGCCCCGTACGACGCGATCATCGTGACGGCCGCACCACCGGAAGTTCCCAAATCGCTGCTGGAACAGCTCGCGCCCGGCGGGCGACTGGTTATTCCCGTGGGTGGTTCGACAACGCAGGAGTTGCGGCTGATACACCATACCGATAAAGGGTTTACCAACGAGCGTCTGGTGATGGTCAATTTTGTCCCGCTCATCAAAGATTCAGTCTGATCGCCGTGGCCTTGCTGCTATTGAACGGATGGTTGTCCTCCTGAAGCGTATCGTCGCTGGACTGTGGTTGGCTGTTTTTCTGGCAGCATGCCAGATCAAACCCCTCCTGCCTGTCGGCGAGCGCGGCGCGGGACTCAGGCAGCCAGAATCCGAATACCGGGAGGTGCAGGCGGGCGATACGTTATACAGCATCGCCTGGGATTCCGGGCGCGACTATAAGGAAGTGGCCGCGTGGAACAACATTCGTTCTCCCTATACCATTGTGCCTGGGCAGAAATTGCGTCTCTATCCGCCGGATGCGGAAACCGCGCGTCGGGGCCGGCAAAAGACACCACCCGTGTCACCTCCACCAGGCACGTCCGCCAGCAGTAAAGATTCTTCTGTGCGCAGAGTTGTCCCTGTCGAAAAATCTGGGGCGGTGTCTAAGAGCGCTATACCAAAATATGGCTCTTGGGCGTGGCCGACGGAGGGCAGTCTGCTGGATCAGTATGCGGCCAATGGTCCGAACAAGGGCATTGATATTGGCGGCAAGAAGGGCCAACCCATCTTGGCGGCAGAGACCGGGCAGGTTGTTTATCAAGGTAGTGGACTTCGTGGCTACGGACAGCTTATTATCATCAAACACAACGCCGATTTTCTGAGCGCGTACGCCCACTGCGACAAGATTTACGTCAAGGAAGGGAGCGTGATAAAACGTGGCCAGAAAATTGCCGCCATGGGAAACAGCGGAGTAGACAAGGTTAAATTGCATTTCGAAATCAGGTATCGCGGTGCCCCGGTGGATCCACTGAACTATCTTCCCAAAAAGTAATCATGTCCCCGCGCAAACCACCCGTTGTCGAAAGAAGACGCGCCGCCGACAGAAGAGCCCGTGGCCGGAGAAAAGAGGACACCGGCGAAGCGCGTGGGACGGAAGAGGTGGAGGTTGACGAAGAGGCCGTCCCTGCAGAAGAAAAGGAAAAAGAAGAGGAAGGCGAAGGCGAGGAAGAAGGGGAAGAAACACCTGTTGTCGCAAGAAAATCTGCGGCATCGGACGATGAACCCGAGACGGGGACAAAAACCCGTGAGGCTGGGGAAGTCTATTATGCCCATGCTGACGCGACACGTATCTACCTTAAGGAGATCGGTTTTTCACCACTCCTGACCGCCGAGGAGGAGGTGTTCTTCTCCCGCCGCGCGCAAAAGGGCGACATGAAGGCGCGTGCGCGCATGATCGAGAGCAACCTGCGCCTCGTCGTCAAAATCGCCCGCCGCTACATGAACCGTGGATTGGCGCTGCTCGACCTGATCGAGGAGGGTAATCTTGGTCTGATCCGCGCGGTGGAGAAGTTCGATCCCGAGCGTGGTTTCCGGTTTTCGACATACGCCACCTGGTGGATTCGCCAGACCATCGAACGTGGCATCATGAATCAGACGCGCACCATTCGTCTTCCGGTTCACGTCCTGAAAGAAATAAACATTTACCAACGCGCCGCGCGTCATCTTTCACAGAAGCTTGACCACGAACCCACGCCGGAGGAAGTGGCCACCCTTTTGGACAAGCCGCTCGATGACGTGAAGAACATGCTTGGCCTCAATGAGAGAGTGTCCTCCGTTGATGCGCCGCTGGATGACGACCCCGACCGTTCGCTGCTGGATGCCATTGCCGATGAGCGTACCCCCGATCCGGAAAAGGTGTTGCAACGTACCGATCTGCAGGCGTTGATCGAACAATGGCTGAACGAGTTGAACGACAAACAACGCGAAGTGGTCGAGCGTCGTTTTGGGCTGAACCACCGCGAGATTGCCACGCTGGAAGAAGTTGGTGCGGATATCGGCGTAACCCGTGAGCGGGTGCGTCAGATCCAGGTCGAGGCCCTCAAACGCCTGCGCGTCATCCTGGAAAAGGCCGGATACTCGGTCGATTCGTTGTTTTAATTTCTATCGATCATCAGCAGGGCCGCGACCACACGCCGTCCATCCCCCATCAGAATATTATAGGTGCGGCACGCTGCTCCCGTGCCCATCACCTCAACACCCACGTTTGCTTCAATCAGTGTTCGGGTAACCGCCGGCGGCGGGAATCTCAACCGTGCCCCGGTCCCGAGAATAACCACTTCCGGCGCAAGGTCAGCGATCTGCTGGAAATGCAGCGCGGCCAGCTCCTCAAACGAGGCCGGCGGCCAATCGGTGATTATCCGGGCCGGCGTGACGATCAGGCTGCGGACATAGACTTCCTGGTTAATCCGGATCTGGCCCGGCCCATAGCTGTGTATGAGATTCTGTCCGAGGCCTGATTCCAACTGAATTTTCATGGCTTGACGACCTCCGCGGTGGGGCCAAAGGCGCAAACAGGTTCCATCGTTTTTGCGAAAGCCCTATAATGCACGAGGATTCAACACCTTGGCGTTAGCTCGATTACTATAACAGTCTGGCGAACCACATGTCACAAAACGACGAATTTCCGCGCATAAAACGGCTTCCTCCCTACGTTTTCAATATCGTCAATGACCTGAAGGCGCAGGCGCGTCGCCGTGGCGATGACATCATTGATTTTGGCATGGGCAATCCCGACGGCGCCACGCCACAGCACATCGTGGACAAACTGTGCGAGGCGGCGCAGCGCGAAGATACGCATCGTTATTCTGTTTCACGTGGCATCCCGCGCCTGCGGCGTGCGATCTGCAACTGGTATAAGCAGCGCTACGACGTTGATCTCGACATGGACAAGGAAGCCATCGTTACCATCGGCTCCAAGGAAGGCTTGTCACATCTCGCGCTCGCGACCGTGGACAAAGGCGATGCCGTGCTGGTGCCCAATCCGTGTTACCCGATTCATACCTACGGCTTTGTCATTGCCGGTGCCGACATCCGGCATGTCCCGCTGGTACCCGGCGGAGATTTTTTTGCCGAACTGGAAAAAGCCATCAAGAACAGCTGGCCCAAGCCGAAGATGCTGGTCCTCAACTTTCCGGGGAATCCCACGGCCCAGTGTGTGGAACTCGACTTCTTCGAAAAGGTCATCGCTATCGCCAAGGAACACGGTATCTGGGTAATTCACGACCTTGCCTATGCCGACATCGTGTTTGACGGTTACAAGGCTCCGTCGATTTTGCAGGTGCCCGGCGCCAAGGATATCGCTGTCGAATTTTTCACCCTGTCAAAGAGTTACAACATGCCTGGCTGGCGCGTTGGTTTCATGTGCGGCAACGAGAAACTGGTCGCCGCGTTGTCTCGCCTTAAATCCTATTTTGATTACGGTATGTTCACGCCAATCCAGGTGGCGGCCATCACGGCCCTCGAGGGCCCGCAGGATTGTCTCAAGGAAATTTGCATGACGTATCAGAATCGCCGTGACGTGTTGTGTCACGGACTGTATTCTGCTGGCTGGATTGTCGACAAACCCAAGGCCACCATGTTTGTATGGGCGCGCATCCCGGAACCGTACCGGCACATGGGGTCGCTAGAATTTTCCAAAAAGCTTCTCATCGATGCCAAGGTGGCGGTGTCGCCCGGCATTGGCTTCGAGGAATACGGCGATGAATACGTACGTTTTGGTCTCATCGAGAACGAGCATCGTACGCGCCAGGCGATTCGCTCCATCCGCGAAATGTTTCGCCACGATAAAATATTCACTGATAAGAAAGAGCAAGTTACATGAAGCCAGTTAAAATCGGTATCCTCGGCCTCGGCACCGTGGGTTGTGGCACGGTCAGCGTGCTGGCGCGCAATGCCCAGGAAATATCACGGCGTGCGGGTCGCGGGATTGAGGTCGCCTGCGCTTCGGCGCGCGACCTCAGCAAGAAACGCACGTGTTCCACCAGCGGCATCAAGCTGGTGCAGGATCCGCATGCAGTGGTGCGCCAACCCGATGTGGAGATCGTCGTTGAGCTGATCGGCGGCTGCGATCAGGCGCGCACGCTGGTGCTGGAGGCCATCGAAAACGGGAAACACGTGGTTACCGCGAACAAGGCGCTGATCGCCGTGCACGGAAACGAAATCTTCAATGCGGCCCAGAAAAAAGGCGTGATGGTGGCTTTTGAAGCGGCGGTGGCGGGAGGGATTCCGATTATCAAGACCATCCGCGAGGGACTGGCAGGCAACCGCATAGAGTGGGTTGCCGGCATCATCAATGGCACGAGCAATTTTATTCTCACCGAGATGCGTGACAAGGGCGCGGATTTCGCGGACGTGCTCAAGGAAGCGCAGCGTCTGGGTTATGCCGAGGCCGATCCCACCTTTGACGTGGAGGGCATCGATGCGGCGCACAAACTCACCATTCTCGCGGCGATCGCCTTTGGTATCCCCCTGAAATTCGAACAGGCCTATGTCGAGGGGATCAGCAAGATCACGCGTCTTGACGTCACCTACGCCGAAGAACTGGGTTATCGCCTGAAACTGCTTGGCATTGCGCGCCGCACCCGGGATGGCGTTGAACTGCGGGTGCATCCGACATTGATCCCCGAGCGCCGCCTGATCGCCAATGTCGATGGTGCCATGAACGCCGTATTGGTCAAGGGTGACGCTGTCGGACCGACACTCTTCTATGGCGCGGGTGCCGGTGCCGAACCGACCGCCTCCGCAGTCGTCGCCGATCTGGTCGATGTGGTGCGCACGCTCACCGTCGATCCGAACCAGCGCGTGCCACATCTGGCCTTCCAGCCAGACTCGCTGGTGGATCTGCCGATCCTGCCGATCGAGGACGTGGAGACATCGTACTACCTGCGCATGCACGCGCTCGACAAGCCCGGGGTGCTAGCGGATGTGGCGCGCATCCTGGCAGATCTAGGCATCAGCATCGAGGCCATCTTGCAGAAGGAATTGCAGGCGGGTGAGGAGACGGTCCCCGTGATCATCCTCACCCAGCGGGTGAAGGAAAAGAACATGAACGATGCCATTTCGCGCATTGAAAAACTTGGCGCCATCAAGGGCAAAGTGATGCGCATCCGTCTTGAACATTTAAACAGCGACTGGAAATAATCATGGACCTTGGTAGCCGTTATACCGGCCTTATTGACAAATACCGCGACCGCTTGCCGGTCTCGGATGACACCCGCATTATCAGCCTTGGTGAAGGCGCCACACCTTTAATACGGCTCAATAACATCCCGCGTGAGCTCGGCAAGCGTGTGGATATTTACGTCAAGTACGAAGGCCTGAATCCCACCGGCTCGTTCAAGGACCGTGGTATGACCATGGCGGTCACCAAGGCTGTGGAAGAGGGAAGTCGTGCGATCATTTGTGCCTCCACGGGGAACACGTCGGCCGCCGCCGCGGCGTATGCCGCGCGTGCGGGTATTACCTGTTTCGTGCTGATTCCCGAAGGCAAGATAGCGTTGGGCAAACTGGCACAGGCGATGATCCATGGCGCGGTCGTGATCCAGATCCAGGGTAACTTTGATGCCGGCATGCAGCTCGTGAAAGATGTGGCCAATGAGGCGCCGGTCACCATCGTGAATTCAATCAATCCATATCGGCTCCAGGGCCAGAAAACAGCGGCGTTTGAAATTATCGAGGAGCTGGGGGCAGCACCGGATTACCACTGCCTGCCGGTCGGTAATGCCGGGAACATCACGGCGCACTGGATGGGGTACTGTGAGTATGCCGACCACGGGATTTGCAACAATCGTCCGGTGATGGTGGGTTATCAGGCCGCAGGGGCGGCACCATTTATGGTCGGTCACATGGTGGACAACCCTGAGACCGTCGCCACGGCAATTCGTATCGGGCATCCCCAGTCCTGGGACAAGGCCTGGCAGGTTCAGAAGGATTCGAACGGCTGGTTCGACAAATGCACTGATGAAGCCATCTTGGCGGCGCAGAGGCTACTGGCGCAGAAGGAAGGCATTTTCTGCGAACCGGCTTCTGCCGCCTCACTCGCCGGTGCTCTTCACGATATCAAGAAGGGCCGGATTCCCGACGGCAGCCGTATCGTCTGTACCCTGACCGGGCATGGCCTCAAAGATCCCGATACCGCCATCAAGCAGAGCACTGGGCCGATGATCATGGTTAGGGCGGAGCTTGGCGCAGTCAAAAAAGCGATTCTGGAAAATCTGGTGCCATAGTTCGTCTGGGCCACGGCCTGCAATACCTGCCCAATTTCCTACTGGTTTAGCGGCCGGATCACGCGCCCTGCCAGCCAATACTGACAATTCTTCCTATAAAACCAGTGGTTTTTTCCACTGTTCTACTTGCCGAGCAATATCCAAACTTCCGTCTATCCTTTCAATAGGTTCTCGTGATTTTCGCGAGCGTTTTCTGCGGTTGGCATAGTCCTTGCTCTCCTTAAGCAAGACCGAGAGAAACAAACCGAATCAGGGGTGCCTGCGAGATTGGCAGGCGCAATCAGTGGATGCAATGTAGCGTGATGCCCAAAACCAAGGGCTCACGGCGGGTAATAACATGGATCCTATTCAGGTTGAACACCGCTCCGGCACAACCCATGTGGTGCTGGATGTAACCGTTGGAATTTCAGAGGCGCGTGCCCTGCACGAAACGCTGGGGAAGTTGTTGTTGCAACAGACATCGATCGTGTTTCATGCGGGCCGGCTGGAGCGTATCGACGCGGCCGCCATGCAAGTACTGGCCTCCTTTTGCCGTACCGCCCGTCAACGCCGTCTGGCGCTGAGATGGCAGGAACCTTCCGTTTCTTTGCGGGAAGCCGTCAACCTGCTCGGTTTGGAATCCGATTTTGGTTTTGCCTCATGAGTAGTCCGATCTCATTCAACCCCATTTTGCACACTACGTTGGCCTGGCCTCGTTGGTGGTTCTGGGCGGTGGCCGGCATGCTGGTTTCGTGGGGCTGGACAGTGATGTTCGTGCCGTGGTGGGTGGCGCTGGGTAGTGGCATCAGCGTTGTATTCACGTTGACGATGTTGACTATCTTTGCCCGCCGACAGACTGAAAAACAGGAAACCATTGCCGGGAATGGCTCGGCAAAGAGCGAATCCGATCAGGTCTTGGAGCAGGTCGACGCGCTCATGTCTCAATCCAAAGACATTGAGCAGGTCCCGCAGGTGGACGACGTGCTGAAGTCGATGGCAGAAGATAACCAGAGGCGTCATCTGGAGGAACTGATGCGGCGCTGGGTGGACGTGGCGCAGCGTTACAGTGATGCCGCACTGGTGCTGCGCAAGGAGATTCATTTTGTCATTCAGCAAACAGAACAGGCTGTCAATACGATTGCCAGCAGTTTCCAGGCGGTGATCAACAAGGCCACTATTCAGGCGCGCCAGGCCATGGAGTTGCTGGAAGGTACGCAGGGCGCCACAAGCGACGGCTCGCCCCAATCGCTCAAGGACTTCATTCAGGTGTCCGATGAGCGGCTCACGAAGATGGCGGACGAAGTGGTGCGCGTAGCAGATCTGTCCGTCAACATGGTGCGTGAACTCGATGGCGTGCAGAACCGTGCGCAAGCCATTGATGGGTTCCTTCTGGACGTGGAAAAACTCGCCGACCAGACCAGCCTGCTGGCATTGAACGCCGACATTGAAGCAGCGCGTGTGGGTGAACATGGCCGCGGTTTCTCCGTCGTGGCCCAGGAAGTGCGCCGGCTCAGCCAGCGTTCCCATCAATTCAGCGACAGAATACGCCAGCACCTTAAAGAAGTACGGACCGGCCTGAACAAGACCTATGGCGACATGCGCACGCTGTCTGCGGCGGACATGGAACACGCGCTCACGATCAAGGACGATGTCATTTCGCTTACCCGGTCCCTGGAAGGGAAGAACCGTGAAGTAGCCGAGACCGTAGGACGGATTAACGCCATCAGCAAGGAAATCGCACGCGACGTGCAAAACGTCGTGATTTCCTTGCAGTTTCATGACATCACCAGCCAGAAGCTGAGCGGCATGCTCGAGCCGATGGATGATCTGCGCCGCACGCTGTTTAACCTGATGCAGGAGACCCTGAAGATCGACAAAGGTCTTCTTGCCAGTCTACCCGAAAACGTGCGTTGGCTATCGCGGACGCAGGATAGCGCGGCCGCGACGGAAGAAGTGAAATCACTTAATGAAACCACAAAAGAAGGCGAGGGAGTCCGTCAGGATACGGGTTCCGGGTCTGCCGTGGAGTTGTTTTAGGGAGGCTTGTTATGGCAACCATTTTAACTGTCGATGATACCGCTTCAATGCGCCAGATGATCAGTTTCACGCTGAACAGTGTGGGGCACGAAGTGTTGCAAGCCTGCGACGGATACGAGGCGCTCAAGGTCCTTCAGGGGAAGAAAGTCGACTTGGTGATCGCGGACGTGAACATGCCGAACATGGATGGCATATCGCTGGTGAAGTCATTGCGCGCCATTGCCGAGTATAAATTCACACCTATACTCATGTTGACCACGGAATCGCAGGAATCCAAGCGTCAGCAAGGAAAATCCGTGGGCGCCACCGGGTGGATTGTCAAACCCTTCAACCCGGAACAACTGCTGACCATCGTGAAAAAGGTTCTGAAATAAATCATGCCGATCGACATGCGCCAATTCCATGACACGTTCTTTGAGGAAAGCCTTGAAGGGCTGGCCCACATGGAAACCGAGCTGATGCGTCTGGAAAATGTGTTCGCGGCGAATCCGGATGATGACAGCGTGGCCAGCAACCCGGAGATCATGAACACCATTTTTCGTGCGGCCCATTCCATCAAGGGCGGCAGCAGCACATTCGGCTTTGGCGATGTCGCGGAATTCTCCCATGTACTGGAATCGCGCCTGGACGCCCTGCGCGAGGGCCGTTGTCGCCCCGACCGGCATGTCGTCAATCTGATTCTGAAGGCGGTGGATTGCCTGCGCGGTCTGATTGTTGCGGCGCGGCACGGAAAGCCGGCAGACATGAACGCGGTTCAGCTCGTGCGGTCACAGCTGGAGGCGCTCCACGAGGACGAACTGGCCTCGCCTAAAACACGCGAATCCTCGGCGCTGTCTGAAGGAATCCAGACCACCCACTCGCGCTGGCGTATTCATTTTCGTCCCCAGCCTCAATTCTTCCATACGGGCAACGACCCGCTTCGAATTCTGCGCGAACTAGATGGGCTTGGCAGGCTGACGGTTCAAGCCGATCTTTCCAGCCTCCCGGCCTGGGAGGAAGTCGATGCGGAAGCCTGTTATCTCGCCTGGACGATGGAACTATCCGGAGATGTGACACGCGATACGATCATGGAGACTTTTGATTGGGTCATTGAAGACTGCAAGCTGGATATCGAGTTGCTGCCGGCGGTAAGCGACAAGCCGGAGTCACCGGCAACCCCGGATGCCATACACGCCACAGACAACCATTCCGGATCTATTCGTGTCAGTACTCCCAAAGTAGACGCGCTCATCAATACGGTGGGTGAACTTGTGATTACCCAATCGATGCTGAGCCAGCTTACCGATAATTTCACGCTCGAATGCCTGCCGAAACTATTCATCGGGATTTCACAACTTGAACGCAACACGCGCGAGCTGCAGGACTCCGTAATGCGCATTCGCATGTTGCCGTTGAGTTTTACCTTCAACCGCTTTCCACGACTGGTGCGTGACATAAGCCATAAGCTTGGAAAAAACGTGGACCTTCGCATCAGTGGCGAACAGACGGAACTCGACAAGACGATTATCGAGCGTATCAGCGATGTGCTCATGCATCTGGTGCGCAATTGCCTTGACCACGGAATCGAGTCCCCGGCGGAACGTGCCGCCGCCGGCAAGCCCGAAAGGGGCATTATTGAACTCAAGGCATACCAGAAGAGCGGCAACGTGGTCATTGAAATCAGTGACGATGGGCGCGGGATACAGCACGAACGGGTTTTTGCCAAGGCCATCGAACGTGGATTGATGGTTGCCGATGCCAAGTACACAAGCAAGGATATTCATGACCTCATTTTCCTGCCCGGTTTTTCAACGGCGGACATAGTCAGCGATGTCTCGGGCCGCGGCGTGGGCATGGACGTGGTCCGCAGCAATATCGCGGAACTGGGCGGCGGCGTGGAACTCACTTCAGAGGAAGGGCGCGGCACCTGTTTTACGGTGCGCTTGCCACTGACGCTCGCGATCCTAGAAGGACTGAGCGTTCAGGCAGGCGATCATGTGTATATCCTGCCGCTCGTCAGCATTATCGAATCCATTCGCCTTACCGATGACCAGATAAGCCGTCCGGCTGGTGGCAACGAAATATTTGCACTGCGGCAGGAATATCTCCCGTTGGTGCGCCTGCACGACCTGTTTCATATCAAGTCACACCCCACGAGCCTCAGCCAGGGGATTATCGTGGTCATCGAAGCCGATGGCAAAAAAGCTGGCCTATACGTGGACGATCTGCTTGGGCAACAGCAGGTCGTCATCAAGAGTCTGGAGACGCATTACCATCGCGTGGAAGGCATCTCGGCGGCAACCATTCTTGGAGATGGCACGGTGGCGATGATTCTGGATGCGTCCGGGCTGGTGCGCATGGCGCACGTACCTTCTGTCGTTGCGGCAGGCGCCTCGGCCTTGCCGAATTCCATTTCCCTGATGCCTGCCGGCGTGCCGGCAAATACGACAGGGCATGAGCTGAGGAACTAACATTATGGGCAATGCACGCGCGATCGATTACCAGAACGACTACGCCTTGGGTGACGAACAGTTTCTGACGTTCAGTCTGTCTGGCGAGGAGTATGGCATCCCCATACTCAAGGTTCAGGAGATCCGGAGTTGGGACAGGGTAACGCCCATTCCCAATAGCCCGGCGTATATCCGGGGCGTGCTCAATCTTCGCGGCCTCATCGTCCCGGTAATGGATCTGCGCCTGCGCTTCCATCTCAAGGAAATTGAATATACCGCCCTCACGGCCATCATCGTCATCAACGTCGGCGGACGCATGGCCGGGCTGGCCGTGGATTCGGTGAGTGACGTGATCGGCGTCAATGCGGATCAACATTGCGCCGCCCCGGAATACGAGGGCCAGAAAGAACGTGAATTCATCATGGGGTTGGCCCAGTCGGAAGGAAAGCTGTTGATTCTTCTCGATGTGGAACGCCTGGTCGGACTCGAAGTACTCGAAAATGCGGCGAACTCAGGGGCCAGTGGGCAGTAATGATTATCAGCAGATCAATGTAAGAGGAGGTTTGTCATGGAAATGAATCTTGTGAAGGGTATGACCTTGCGTACCAAGCTGATCGGCGCGGCTGTCGCCATCTCTATCATGCTGGTCACCGGTGGGTCGCTGGGGTTGTACCAACACAACCGGGTCATGCAGCAGACGGAAGACGCTTATCTGCAACTGCAGAAAGAAAATCCGTCCGAGGCCCCAAAATATGCGACACAACTTGACCAGGCCAAGAAGGCCAGCATCGTGGTACAGGTCATCACGATTGGTGGCGTGCTCCTCTGCATAGCCGGGGGTGTCTTCCTGGCGGCATATTTCGTACGTACCGTGTCTAGCCCGCTCAACAAACTGGTCAGCGCCCTGCAGAAGGTGTCGCAAGGAGACCTGACCGTGACGTTGTTCTCGACCCGGAGGGACGAGATTGGTTATGCCATCATGGCGCTGAACATGCTCGTGGATGAACTCAACCAGAATCTGCTGGACGTGGCGCAGTCCGCAGAGATGGTATCAAGCGGTTCTCAGGAATTAAGCTCTGCGGCGGCACAGCTCTCGACTTCTTCGCAGGAGCAGGCAAGCTCGCTCGAGGAGACGGCGGCTTCCATGGAAGAGATGACCAGCACGGTCAAGCAGAATGCCGACAATGCCCTGGAGGCAGACAAAGTCGCCCTGGAGGCCCGGGAATCCGCCAACGAAGGGGTCGTCATGTCATCCTCCCTGCGGCGTTCCATGGACGCGATCAACACGAGCAGTTCCAAGATTGCCGATATCATCAGCGTGATCGATGAAATCGCGTTTCAAACCAATATGCTTGCGCTAAACGCCGCCGTTGAGGCTGCCCGTGCGGGCGAGCAGGGGCGCGGATTCGCTGTGGTGGCGGCCGAGGTGCGCAGCTTGGCCAAACGAAGTGCCGCGGCGGCCAAGGAGATCAAGGCCTTGATCCATGACAGTGTCGACAAGGTGCAGGACGGCATGCAGCTGGTGGGGGCTTCGGGTAAGACGTTGGAGGGAATCGTCGAAAGCGTGAAGAATACCGCGGAACTGATTGCAGAGATCAGCGCCTCGAGTCAGGAGCAGGCATCAGGCATCGAGCAGGTTAACCGCGCCATTATGCAGATGGATGGCGTCACCCAGTCCAATGCCGCGCAAGTCGAGGAACTGTCGGGAACGAGTCAATCGCTGTCTGTGCAGGCGGAACATTTGAAGAATCTTGTATCGCACTTCAAGCTGAACAACTCGTCCGTGGGGCACATTTCCGGGACATCCACGGCACAAAAGGAAAACAATGCCGTGGCCTCAGGACCTGCCGTGACTCAGACGAATACAGCCCTTGGGCATGAGTCGTCCCAGCCCTCTGGCAGACACCCTAACGTACAGGTGCTCAAACCGCGTATGGCCGGGAACAAGGTCAGTGCCGCCGGAGGCGACTGGACGGAGTTCTAAATCACTTTTTTATCTGTGTGGTACAGGCCAGGGCCAGGGCAGTTTGCCGTAGAACGACCGGCCCCGTTTCCAGTGACAGTCGCCGGAGAGGCAAGCGGATGCAGTGCGATAACCGGATGACAATCCTGGATCGGGAATTCCATCAGTGGCGCTATTTTATTCATGCACATAGCGGCATCGTGCTATCCGGCCACAGTGCGTGTCAATTCCAGGACATGTCGCACACATGGACAAAATGAAAACCGTTGCCGCAAAGAAGACGGGCACCCATTTACCGCTAGAGGTTGACCGCAACCTGACGCGTATGTCGCTCCACATCGGTGGCGTGCATGTCAGCAAAAAACCGGTAATTCTGGATACGGTGCTTGGCTCCTGCATCGCCGCCTGTTTGTACGACCCGGTGGTAGGCATTGGCGGAATGAACCACTTCATGTTGCCGGAAGGTCTGGACCCGAATAATCCCACCAGCACACGTTACGGTGTAAATGCCATGGAACTGCTTATCAGCGAGCTGATGAAGTCCGGCGGTCAGCGCCGGCGCTTTCAGGCAAAGGTGTTCGGTGGCGGGCACGTACTCAAGATACGTGAATCGCTCGATGGGGTTCCGCAGCGCAACATCGACTTTGTCCGCAAGTTTCTGGAAACAGAGCAGATCCCCGTGTCGAAAGAGGATGTGGGTGGCTATCACCCGCGGCGCGTGTTGTTTCATACGCACAGTGGGAAGGTGTACGTCAAACTGCTTGGCGTTAATGAAGCCGAACGTACAGCGCAGGAGGAAATGGTCTATTTGATCAGCCTCAAGAAACAGAAGTTGGATGGTGATGTCACGCTTTTTTGAATGGATGATATGGATTGTCGGTGCCGGCAATGAACAGCAAACGAAAAATAAAAGTTCTTATCATCGACGACTCTGCCGTAGTGCGTCAGATGTTGACGGTGATCCTGGAACAGGATCCCGCATTCGAGGTGGTGGGCACGGCGGCCAACCCGCTCATTGCGCGTGAGAAGATTAAGTCCCTCAAGCCGGACGTCCTGACGCTGGACGTGGAAATGCCCGGCATGGACGGGATTACCTTTCTGGAAAAGTTGATGCGCCTGTACCCGCTGCCAGTGGTCATGGTGTCATCACTGACGAAAAGCGGAGCCTCAGCCACGTTACGCGCATTGAGTCTGGGTGCCGTGGATTTTGTGACGAAGCCCCAGAAGGGCGTGCGCGACGCCATTGGCGGCCTGACGGATGAAATCTGCACCAAAGTCAGGGCGGCCGCTATGGCCCATGTGCGCCCGACCCTTACGATGACCCCGATCCCCGTTGCGTCAGTTTCTCCCAGCAACCACCTGAAAGCGGTCAGCAATGAAATCATCGTCGCCATTGGGGCTTCTGCAGGGGGGATACAGGCTATTACCGAAGTGTTGACGCGGCTGCCGGCCCACACGCCGGGGATTGTCATTGTTCAGCACATGCCGGCTAATTTTACGGCATCCTTCGCTGAGCGCCTCAACAGCCAGTGTGCCATGGAGGTGCGCGAAGCCAGGGATGGGGACCGTGTGAAATCGGGGTTGGCACTTCTGGCCCCGGGTGGCTACCACATGGCATTGCAACGCAACCATCAGGGTTACCTGGTTCATGTGTATGAAGGCGATAAGGTCAATCTGCATCGACCGTCGGTGGACGTGCTGTTTGACTCGGTGGCGCGCTGTGCCGGGCCGAAGGCGTTGGGGATTATCCTGACAGGGATGGGCAATGATGGCGCCCGTGGCCTGGGCACCATGAAAACGGCAGGCTCCTATACCATCGCCCAAGATGAAAAAAGCTGTGTCGTGTTCGGCATGCCGGATCAGGCCATACGGCAAGGTGCGGCCTGTGCTGTCCGGCCACTGGAGCAGATGGCGTCTGGCATCATGCAGTGGGCTTGTCCTGAGGAAACAACGGGAGAGCAGCTATCGAGCTGACCTGAAAAATGCCTCAGGCCAACGGTCGGTGGATTCGTTCAAGGAGACTTTCGGTTGTCTGGATTTGTTTCTCAAGGCCCGCCTTTCTTTCTTCCAGTTCTGCGATTTTCTCGCCCAACGTATCCATGTTTTCGTGGATCTTCCGCAGTACCTCGATGTTCCGATCAATCGCTGCCTTGTGTTGCTGTACCTGCGTAAATACCGGGACAATGGCCGCCTGGAACCAGTTCTTGGCGGTGGCGTCGCATTGACTGAAGATATAACGCGCCTGGCTGACCAGGGTGATGAAGAATTTCTTGATCACAAAATGCTGTTCGGTCATGGTAGTGACCGGGCTGTTACGGAAGGCCTCTGCCTTCTCTTCCAGTTTCTTCAGTTCCAGCACGAATGGCAACAGCGAAAGCCGGGTGGGGTTGATCTTGGCCAGCCCGTACTCCAGGTGCAACCGCATGTAGATCGCCTCCACCACCTTTCGAATCTCATCGGATCCCGCGTTGACGGCTTCCATTCGCGCCATCACGCCCTCAAAGAAGGTGGTCATTCCAATTTTAAGTCCATGGGTCGTCCAGCTTTCCTGCATGCTGCTGCGGGTCTTCTGGATCAAGTCATCCAGGCTTTTCATGCTCAGTTGTCCGAGCAATATCTGGGCCTGCTTTGACAGGGTAGCGCGCGTGAGCTGAAATCCCTCCAGTTCCTTGTCGTATTTTTTCTTTTCCTGGCGCATGTGTGCAACCATTTTCTGGATCGTATCTAGATTCTTTCCACCGAGCGTCTTGAGATCTGCCAGTTGTTTGTTTGCCGTGGCCAGTTGTGAATCGATCAAGCCGCGGCTTGTTTCCACCCGTCCGCTGATTTCGTGGACGATGCGGTTGCGGATCATTATCTGCCTGGAGGGTACCACGTCATCCGTCAGTTTCTGCTCAAGCGCAGACAAACCGCTTCTGGCGACCAGGGCGGCATCCATCTTGATCTTGCCGACGAGACCTTTCTGCGCGGATACCGGAAATATTGACTTTGCATCGACGTGCAAGGCGCGCGCTGTTTCTTCCACCTGTTTGGTAATGCTTTTGGCGATGGCGGCTTCATCGTGCAGTTCGTCCCACAGGATGTCGATTTTGTTTAACACAACGATGTGCTTGTTACCCTTGACCGTACTGACGTGGCTTTTCCAGACGTCGAGATCAGTTTTGGTGACGCCGGTATCCGCGCCCAATACAAAGATAATGGCCTGTGCATTGGGCAACATGTTCAGGGTCAGTTCAGGTTCCGCGCCCAAGGCATTCAGCCCGGGGGTGTCCAGGATGACCAGCCCCTGCTTGAGCAATGGATGAGGGTAATTAATGACCGCATGCCGCCAGACCGGCACTTCAACCATCTCGGAAGGTTGCTTGTTTCCATGTACGCTTACATCGTAAAGCCCGAGTTCCTGTGCCTCACGCACATTGACCTGTTTGGTCTTGGTTATCTCCAATAAGGCTTCGCGTACCTCATCGGTAGAACTCAGCTTGAGGATATGCAGCGTGGTCCAATGTACCGGCGTGCGCTTGTATTCCGAAATGGTCAGCGCGGTTTTGCGCGTCTCAATCGGCAGCAGCCTAACGCACGGCCCATCTTTCTCATCGTACAGCAATTCCGTCGGACACATGGTGGTGCGGCCCGCAGAAGAGGGCAGCAGGCGCTGCTTGTAGTCGGAGAAGAAAATGGCATTCAGCAATTCTGTCTTGCCGCGGGAAAATTCGGCCACCAAAGCGATGGTCAGCTTGTCGGACTTGAGTGCCTCGATAAGCTCGTATACTCGTAAATCTTCTGCGCCATCGGCCAAGCCCTGCTGTTCCACCCACGTCTGGTAGTCGCCAATGGCGCCCACCAGGTCATCGCGCCAGTGACTGAAGCTTGCCAGGCCGTGTGAAAAATTTTCCAGCGTCTGTTTGGCGTCTTTTGACTGGACATAATCTTCCATGATCACCACATTTGATGTGGTGACATCTTGGGCTTGTGACGTGTTCGGTTTCTGTACCAAGGGTGTCCTGCCGCTCAGCGTTAATATAGAGATTTAGCTGATATTCTTGCAAAAGCTAGGCCAATATGAGGTTTTTGGCGGAAATTTTGGTACTAATTTGCTGGGTTTCGTGTCTGGGGCGGGACAGATTCGACTGGATGCCTGCGTGACGGCCTACAGGCCATTCTCGGGCTGCATGGCAGCTGTTTCAGCGTTTACTGGCTTTGTGTCACAGAGCCCATGGAGGATGATCTCCATTTGTTGGTCTGGGGAATTGACATACAATCCTCGATTTCGAGCGCACCACTGCCAAAGATTGCCACCATCTCACAGAAACATGCCTCGAATCAGCCCCAACCAGGACCGCAAACACCTTAGCCTCTATATCCCCGGCATCATGAGTAAATGCAGGGGTGACAGGGATAGCGGTGATGTGTCCCAGGCTATGTCCTGGGCTGCGCTCGAAACGCTGTTGTCCCGGGCGGAGCCAATCGATAAACCGTTCCCGGCGGGTTTTGAGGCCAGCCAGTTTTTCTTGTTCGGAATCGCCAAAGAGGAAAATACCGATCTTCCCGTGGCCGCGGTGACGCGTGTCCTCGATATGGGTGTCATCGACAATGGCTGGTGGCTCCGTGCCGACCCGGTGTACTTAAGTCTCGAGCGTGACAGCCTTGTCCTGGCCAATGCCAGAAGGCTCGACGTTACGCCGGAGGAGGCGGGGCGACTGGTGGCGGAGATCATGGAGGTGATTAAAGCGGACGGCTGGGTGCTCAAGGCGCCACGGCCGGATCGCTGGTACCTGAAGCCGGTGCAAACCCAAAAAATAACCACCACACCGCTGTCCGAAGTGGTCGGCCGGGATATTTATCCCTATCTCCCGCAAGGACAGGATGGCAAAGCCTGGCATACCACGCTGAACGAAATTCAGATTCTATTGCACACGGCCACCGCGAATGTCGAGCGAGAGCAGAATGGAAAACTTCCGATCAACAGCCTCTGGTTCTGGGGCGGGGGAACCTTGCCGCGTATCAAACCGGTGTCATGGACACAAGTCTGGAGCGCCGAGCCGCTGAGTCTTGCCTTGGCACGTTTGAGTGACACACCCAGCGTGTATCCGCCCTCCAGTTTTGAGGAATGGACGCAGCAGTCCTCCCAGCCCGGTGATCATCTGGTGGTGTTGCACGAGGTGCATGATGCGGTACTGTCGGGCGACCCACAAGAGTGGAAGACGGCGATGGAGGGGCTTGAGCAGGCGTGGATGTCGCCACTGTTGGCGACGCTGAAAAAAGGCAGCCTCGGCAGCGCCGCGTTACTGACCGATGCCGGCTTGGGATTTTCCATCACGCCGCGCCTGGCGCGGCGTTGGTGGCGTCGGCGCCGTCCGCTGGCAAAATACATCCGCGCATGAGCATTCCCATGTTAACCGGAGGTCGGATAATCACTCGTCGTGCATTGCCCGACAGTACGGATAACCTCCCATCCGATCTGCATCCGGTGTTGCGCAGAATTTATCTGGCACGGCATGTGACCTCTGTCTCGGAACTGGACCGTTCACTTGAGCGGCTCATTCCACCCACACAGATGATGGGAATAAGCGCAGCCACGGCCTTGCTGGCGGATGCGCTTCACCGGCAACGGCGCATCCTGATTGTTTCTGATTTCGACGCAGACGGCGCGACGAGCTGCGCGCTCGCGATTCGCGCACTGAGGCTGATGGGCGCTGACGATGTGCGCTACATAGTTCCGAACCGATTCGAATACGGTTATGGGTTGACGCCGGAAATCGTTGCCGTGGCCGCTGAGCTGAATCCTGACCTGGTTATCACGGTCGATAACGGCATCTCCAGCCTGGAGGGCGTGACGGAGGCGCGTCGCCGGGGGATGGACGTGCTGGTAACCGATCACCATTCTCCTGGCAGTGCACTGCCGCCGGCAACGGCGATCGTCAATCCCAACCAGCCGGGCGATACTTTCCCCAGCAAGAACCTGGCCGGTGTGGGCGTGATCTTTTATGTCATGCTCGCGCTGCGCGCCCACCTGCGCGAAACGGGGTGGTTCACGAAAAATAATACTCCAGAACCCAATCTCGCGCGGCTGCTTGATCTAGTCGCGCTTGGAACCGTGGCCGATGTGGTGCCACTGGATCATAACAACCGCATATTGGTGGCGCAGGGTCTGAAGCGTATCAACCAAGGTCATTCCTGTCCCGGGATTCAGGCGTTGTTGCGCGTGGCGGGGCGGGACCCTGAGCGCATCACCGCCATGGATCTGGGTTACCTGGTAGCGCCACGGCTCAATGCCGCCGGCCGCCTGACGGACATGGCGCTTGGCATCGAGTGTCTCCTGAGCGAAGACCCATCGGCTGCTTTGGCGATGGCACGGCGTCTGGATGAGCTCAACCGGGAGCGCCGCGGTATTGAGGCTAAAATGCAGGAAGAGGCGCTCGTGGCACTCCAGAACCTACATCTGGAAGCAGTGACCCTTCCCAAGGGATTGTGTTTGTTCGACGACGCCTGGCATCAGGGCGTCATCGGGCTGGTGGCCGCACGCATCAAGGAACGCACGCATCGTCCTGTGATTGCCTTTGCCCCGGTCAGTGATGTGGAGATCAAAGGTTCGGCACGTTCGGTGCCGGGACTGCACATACGCGATGCCCTGGACGCCATTGCCGCGCGTCACCCCCATCTGCTGAGAAAATTCGGAGGACATGCCATGGCCGCGGGGCTCACCCTTCGGCGTGAGCATTTTGAGGCATTCAGCGAGGCCTTCGGGGAAGAGGTTGGTCGTCTGCTTTCGGATGATGACATTCAGGGCAAGATCGCCAGTGATGGCGAGCTGGACGCACAGGATTGCGCGCTGCCCCTGGCGGAAACCCTGCGCCAGGCGGGTCCGTGGGGGCAGGGTTTTGCGCCACCGGTGTTTGATGGCTCCTTCGATGTCATCAGCCAACGTGTCGTGGGCGAGAAACATCTTAAAATGCTGTTGCGCCCCGTCCAGCACACTCAGACCCTGGATGCCATCGCCTTTAACGTGGGACTCGACGATAGGCCGCCGGCACATTCCAGAATACGCGCCGCCTACAAGTTGGATGTCAACGAATACCTGGGCAAGCGCTCGGTGCAACTGGTGATCGAACACTTTGAGCCCGTGAAAAACAGTTAAAAGTTGAATCTGAAACGTGTAAAGTTGAGCCTGTGTCCAATAACAACCACCTAATTTTTCTGCGGCATTGATGAAAACCCTTGAAGAGTTTGTCGGCAACACGCCACTGGTGAGGTTGCAGCGTCTGCCGGGAAAGACCTCGAACACCATTCTTGCCAAACTCGAAGGCAACAATCCGGCAGGATCCGTCAAGGACAGGCCGGCGCTTTTCATGATCAAACACGCCGAGCGGCGCGGCGAGATCAAGCCGGGCGATACGCTGATTGAGGCCACAAGCGGCAACACTGGCATCGCTTTGGCGATGGCGGCAGCCACGAAGGGTTATCGCATGGTACTCATCATGCCGGAACACCTGAGTGTCGAGCGCCGCGCCGTTATGAAGGCCTTTGGTGCGGAACTTATTCTCGTCACACAGAAACAAGGTATGGAAGGCGCGCGTGATTTGGCGGACCAGATGGGGCGCGAAGGCAAGGGCAAGGTGCTCAACCAGTTTTCCAATCTGGACAACCCACTGGCGCACTACGAAGGCACAGGTCCCGAAATCTGGCGTGATACCGGCGGCAAGATCACCCACTTCATCAGCGCCATGGGTACCACCGGCACGATCATGGGTGTTTCGCGCTATCTCAAGGAAAAAAATTCCAACATCCAGATTATTGGGGTGCAGCCATCCGAGGGCTCGCAGATCCCAGGTAT
The DNA here is from genome assembly GCA_041481225.1 of Sulfurifustaceae bacterium. Classification (GTDB taxonomy): domain Bacteria; phylum Pseudomonadota; class Gammaproteobacteria; order Acidiferrobacterales; family Sulfurifustaceae; genus Sulfuricaulis. The sequence continues at coordinate 33,445 of JBGPBL010000025.1, forward strand.
CCGGGCCTGGCCCAAGGAATACCTGCCGAAAATCTTTGACGCCAGGCGTGTCGACCGTGTCATGGAGGTGACCCAGCAGGAAGCGGAGGACATGACGCGGCGGCTGGCGCGCGAGGAGGGGATATTCTGCGGTATCTCCTCCGGCGGCGCGACCGATGCGGCATTAAAACTCTCGCGTGAGCTTGAAAATGCGGTCATCGTCACTATCATCTGCGACCGCGGTGACCGATACCTGTCGACTGGAGTTTTTCCGGATTAATGATTGTGAACCAACAATGCGCAACCTGATGTGTGAATGGAGGCTGCAATGAACCGCACACGTGCCCTTAAGTTACTCACCCAGAGCAAACCGATACTGGCGGCCCGTTACGGGGTTACGCATCTTGCCCTGTTCGGCTCCACCGCGCGCGATACCGCGCGGAGCGATAGCGATATCGACATTCTGGTCGCCTTCGATGGTCCCGCTATGTCGCAAC
>JBGPBL010000026.1:0-32761 GCA_041481225.1 Sulfurifustaceae bacterium
GGCATGGCGAGGCGGAGCGGGACGACAAAAAAGGGGTGCGCCACGGTTCGGACTGGTTGCCGGTTCATGCTTTAAGCGCGCGCCGACAGGGAACAAGTTCAATCGCTTCAGCCCGTGCCGATGATGTTATCGCCATCGTTTCCAGTGTCGACGGCGTCCTGGCCATTTGTGTGGACTCGGTGGTGGGTGTGGTGTCGGCAACGCAAGCCCCGCTGGATACGGTGTTGCAGGGGGCGCAGGGCCTGAAGGGGACCGCGATCACCGAGACGGGATTGCATGCGCTGGTGCTCGATGTCGACCGGCTGGCGCAAAGGGCCTAGCGCATGGACATACTGAGCATTATTGGCCTGCTTGTTGGATTCGGCGCCATCATCGGTGGAAATTTCATCGAAGGCGGTCATATTGAATCCCTGTTGCAGTTGACCGCGTTCATTATCGTGGCAGGCGGTACCGTCGGTGCCGTCATGGTGCAGTCACCGCTTAGAACCTTTCAGCGTGGCCTCATGATTGCCTCCTGGATATTAATTCCGCCCAAGGTAGCGGCGGCCGAATCAATTCCTAAAATCGTAAAATGGAGCAATATTGCGCGTAAAGAGGGCCTGCTGGGCCTTGAGGCCCTGGTGGAGTCGGAGTCGGATGCCTTCGCTGCCAAGGGGTTGCAATTGCTGGTGGATGGCACCGAGCCGGATACGATCCGAGCCATTTTGGAAGTGGAGCTTGGGGCGCGTGAACATCACGACACTCAGGCCGCCAAGATATTTGAATCCATGGGTGGTTACAGCCCCACGGTCGGAATCATTGGCGCGGTCATGGGCTTGATTCACGTGATGCAGAATCTGTCTGATCCCTCCAAGCTGGGTACGGGTATCGCGGTGGCATTCGTGGCCACGATCTACGGCGTCGGACTAGCCAACCTGTTGTTCCTTCCGGCGGCCAACAAGTTGAAGGCGCATGTGCACAGCCAGACCCAGTTTCGCGAAATGGTCCTCGAGGGCATCATTTCCATATCGCGTGGTGAAAATCCACGCAATATTGAAACCAAGTTGCAGGGCTATCTGCACTGATTGAGTTATGGCCCGCAAGAAAAAACCCGAAGAACACGATAATCACGAGCGCTGGCTGGTGTCCTACGCCGATTTCATCACGCTGCTCTTCGCTTTCTTCGTGGTGATGTACTCCATTTCTTCGCTCAACGAAGGCAAGTACCGCACACTGTCCGATTCTATCGTGTCGGCATTCCGTTCCAGCCATACGTCCATTGCACCCATCCGATTGGGCAAGCCTACCAAGCCGGAGCTGACCGATAAGAGTCAATTGGGGCACGCACAACAGGTTGCCGTCCCGGTCGAGAACCCGGTGACGCTGCCGTTGCGCAGCATGAAGGATCAGCAACAGGCCAACAGATCTGCGGCGAACTCACCTGAAAAAATGATGGGCGAGGCGATGAAGGAGATTGCAGATCAGGTCGAGAAGGCCATGGCGCCGCTGATTGAGCAGAATCTGATTACCGTGCGGCGTTTCCGTTATTGGCTCGAAGTAGAAATCAAGAGCAATATTCTTTTCCCGAGCGGCAGCGCGGAACTGCAGACGGCCGCATTACCCGTGCTCAGAAATCTGGCTACAATCTTGAAAAAATATCCGAACCCCATGCACGTTGAAGGGTTTACGGACAATATCCCGATCAAGAGCGTGCTCTATCCATCGAATTGGGAGTTATCGGCCGCCCGCGCCATGAGCGTGGTGCATCTGTTTACGCGCGAAGGACTAGATCCCGGGCGCTTGGCGGCCGTGGGTTATGGTGAGCACAAACCCACGGCACCGAATAACACTGAAGAAGGACGGGCCAAGAACCGCAAGGTGGTATTGGTGATCATGGCGGATGATAAAGCGAGCCGGGCACATGATGTGGACCCGTCCGGTAAATCACCGGATATCACAGGGTCGTTATCCTCTTCCGAGCCATCTGGCCCCACCCCGCGCCCGGAGACGCATGAGGTGAATCGGGCCGCGACTGCTGTCGTGCAGGACGCCGCCACGATTCCTGCAAAGGCCAGTCCCCGCTTACCTGGGGGCTAGCGTGAAAATCTGGACCGTGGCGAACCAGAAAGGAGGCGTGGGCAAGACCACCACGACCGTGACGCTTGCCGGACTGTTGGCGGCGCGCGGATACCGAACGCTGATGGTGGATACGGATCCACATGGATCGCTCACCGCCTATTTCGGGCTGGACCCGGATAATGTCGAGCCCAGTCTTTATTCCCTGTTTCGTGCGCCGGCGCCTGATCCGGCGTCGCTTGTGCGTGACACCAAGATCGAACGTTTGTCGCTGTTGCCCGCCTCCACGGCGCTGGCCACGCTCGACCGCCAGTTGGGGGCGGCACCTGGCATGGGCCTTGTCATGGCACGCGCGCTGGCGCGGCTTTCCTCGAAGTTCGAATTCGTGCTGATTGACTGCTCACCGCAGCTTGGTGTGCTGCTTGTTAATGCGCTGGCGGCCTGTGAACACCTGGTAATCCCCGTGCAGACAGAGTTTCTGTCCCTGAAAGGGTTGGAGCGGATGCAACGCACGCTCGCCATGGTGCAGCGCACACGGCCGAAACTTCTGCCATGCACGATTGTGCCGACATTGTTCGATCGCCGGACAAGGGCCTCGGTCGAATGCCTGTCTCGTCTGCGTGAAAGTTATGCGGACGCGGTGTGGGATGGCTTCATCCCGGTCGACACCCAGTTTCGCGACGCCAGCAAGTCGGGCGTGCCGTTGTCGGTTTTTGCCCCGGGTGCGCGTGGTGTGCAGGCCTACGCAGCCCTCCTGGATACCTTGCTGGGGACGGAATCAGACCGCCCGCTGGACCCGACGTTATTGACCACGGAGCGGAACGTTGAGACCTAAGAGCACGAATAACACGGATAAGCCGTCTGATCTCGTCAGCGAGCAGGCGGCGTTGCCGGACTATTTCCAGTCCTTGCTTGGTGATGAGTTACTGCAGAATGCCGGCACCGATCCAGGTTCTGGCACTTCTTTCGAATGCCTAACGTTTACGGTTCATGCGCTGCACCTTGCCATTCCTTGTTCCGATTCCAGTGGCGTCATTACTGACCCCTCCTTTTTGCAGGAGGTGGTCAGGCAATGGCGAGGTTCCGTGGTACCAGAGCGCTCTTGGTGGCTGGGCTCATTCCATTATCAGGATAGCGAGATCATGGTGGCGGATATCTCGGCCTTGTTGATTCCGCCAGACATTCGCGCCAATCTGGTCGAGGCGACCGCTGCACCGGTAGCAGTGGTTCTGGTGAATGATGGGCATATGGGAATAGTTTGTGACCAGAATCCGGTGACGACGACGGTCCGGCCCGAAGATGTCTGCTGGTCGGAGGAAGGTTCGACGCGGCCTTGGCTTTCCGGGGTGGTTTCAAAAAGCCACGCACTCCTGGCGACTCCGAGGTTATGTTCGCTGTTGGCAGCCAGTCCTGCAGGGCGGCTTGTCAGCAAAGAAAGTCCGGAAAGCTAGCGCCGATTATCGTGCGGCGTATATAGGCACATATAAGGTATATCCACTCTAATTATCCGGTTTAGATCACGGATTTCCGTCTTTTTTAGCATCAGCCACTTGTGCTTCTGTCATGAAAATGACGTTTCCCCGAATGATTTTTAAAAACGTTTATAAGTATATGAATTGTAATACTAAATTATGAATTAAACTTGGCATGCTTTTCGCTTATGTACAGATTGTGTTCAATAGTCGGGGTTGGGGTATTTATGGCAACGTCACAGTTAAAACAGCGGAAAAGAAGCTCGGTGCGGGCAATGGCCGGCGGTATCCGGACCGTGGATACTCCGCTCGCTGTCTTGTTTCCCATGCTGTCCAGCGAGAAGACGGAATTCAGCCTTGCAGAAAGGAGGGCACAGCTGCTGCCCACACTTCAGACGACACTGGATATTCCCCAGTTGATTGGGTTGTTTCATAGCCACATCAAGCAGATTAGCCCCCATGACGCCGTGTTGTACCGCTATCCCAATGGGGCGGGAGAGGTTTTTACCGGCAATCCGGGGAAGCATTCCTGTGTCTATCGCCTGGTCGTGGAGGGGATGGAACTTGGCGAGATCACCTTCAGCCGAGATCGGCTATTTTCCGGTGCCGAGATTTCAGCATTGGAGAGTCTGACCAGTGCCCTGGTATATCCGCTGCGCAATGGTCTGAGCTACAAGATGGCGATGGATAAAGCTCGGCGCGACCCCCTGACGGGTGTCTATAACCGGGGTGTCATCGAGGTGGCGCTGGAGCGCGAGGTAAGTTTGGCGCGCCGTTACCGTTCACCACTATCCGTGATATTCATGGATATCGATCGCTTCAAGGTCGTAAACGATACCTATGGACACATAGTTGGCGACGAGGTGATCCGTGAATTCGCCCGCTGCGTGAACGACAAAATCCGTACCACGGACATTCTTTCCCGTTATGGTGGAGATGAGTTTGTCGCCATACTACCGAACACAACCATGGAAGGGGCGGAACAGCTCGCAGGTCGTATCCGTGACGCGGTGGTTAATTCAGACTGCCTTGCCAAGATCGGGCAGGGTTTGAAAGTCACCACCAGTATTGGCATTGCCAGTCTGGAAGACGATGAGTCAGCGCAGCAGTTGCTGGACCGTGCCGACAGATCCTTGAGCCTTGCCAAGCATGAAGGACGTGACTGCATACGGTTCCTCTCCTGAGCCGAGGTTTTCGCGCATTTTCCCGCCAAACCCTGGTGGCGGGCAGGTTAAAATATAATTTTTTGAGGCAAATGGGACCGGTCTGGCCCATAATTGGCTATCGGTGAGCCGATGATTGCCGCCGATAATATATCTCCCCCGGCGTCTACAATTTTCGTGAGCGATAATGGATCGGGTATCCTCCAGGTGTGGCCATGAAAGTTGACGCAGCCAGCGGTATGGTTCAGGGGGCAAGGTTTGTTCCTTCACCCAATTGCGATCTGCGGCCGGACGGGGCGGCAGTGGAGGTATTGGTGATCCACTCAATCAGTCTACCACCGGGCCAGTTTGGTGGTCCGGCGATCGAACAACTGTTCTGCAATACCTTGAACACCGACGAGCATCCCTATTACCGTGAGATCGAGGGGCTGAAGGTTTCCTCTCATGTTCTGATTCGACGGAATGGCGAAATAGTTCAGTTTGTCCCCTTCAGCCGACGCGCCTGGCATGCCGGTCAGTCCTATTGTGAGGGGCGTACACGGGCGAATGATTTTTCCATTGGCGTTGAACTCGAAGGCGCGGACGATGCCCCCTTTGAGGGGGCCCAATACCAGGCGCTGGCAGAGTTAACGCGGGCAATCCAGCAAGCGTACCCCGGCATTACGCAGGGTCGTATCTACGGTCATGGCGATATCGCGCCAGGGCGTAAAACCGATCCAGGGCCGAGTTTCGACTGGGGGCGGTACTTGAAATTATGTACCTAGACCTTGCATTACGGTCGTTTGAATCGGTACAGTTACCCATGATCCCAACCTTAAAAAGAGCCACATGAGTGAGATATTAATTGCCGTCCTTCTCGCGGTTTTTCTGGATCACTTGATACCTGATCGGCAGGGCTTCAAGCCCTTTGCCTGGTATCGCGATTGGGCCGAATCCATCGAGGAACGGTTTAATGGCGGCCGGCGTGCACATGGCGTGGGTGCGGTCATGCTGGCGACCATACCCGTGGTCGGGGGCGTGTTGTTGTTGCATTACATCCTTGGACAGGTCAGCGGAATCTTCCGTTTTGCTTTCGATGTGTTCGTTCTTTACCTGTGTCTGGATGTTTATCGTCTGGGAAAGACCGCGAGCGCGGTTTCCGAGGCGCTGGAGGCGGGTGAACTCGATGAGGCAAATGAAAAGCTGCGTGAACTGACAGGGAAGGGCGCGCCGGAAAAGACCGATGTCAGTATTGCCCGCGCTACCATTGAAGGTGTGCTCAAGCAGGGGAATTCGCTGATCATCTCGCCGATATTCTGGTTCATAGTGCTCGGCCCGTTCGGTGTCGTGTTGCAGCGCCTGAGCTGTATTCTCGACATGTTGTGGGGCCATCGCTACGAGCGTTTCGCCGAGTTTGGATGGGCCGCCGCCCGTTTCGACGATCTGCTGGAGTGGATACCGGCACGCATCACCGCGCTTTCATACGCTCTGATGGGCAGCTTTGAAGATGCGCTGCACTGTTGGCGCCGGCGTGTGGGAGTTTGGTCCGATATCAACAGCGGACCGCTGTTGGCATCCGGTTTTGGAGCCATGCATCTGCAAATCGGCGAGCCATCGTTGGAAGAGGGCGAATACGAAGAACGGTCAGTCGATTTTACCGCCGTGCCGGATGCCGGACATGTTCAGCGTGTTGTGGCCTTGGTATGGCGCGTGCTGTTGTTGTGGCTGGTGGTCGGAATACTCATGACCGCCGCCCACCTTGTCGGCATTCTGTCCGTCTGATCGGCTACTCCGCGTGCGAGCGGGCTGCTCGTGTCGTGTGCGGAAAGATTTCCTTTTGCGATTATGGGTAAATCGGTTACCACGCTGGATTTCATGCGCCATGGCGAACCCGTCGGCGGAAACAAATACCGCGGACGCACGGATGATCCCCTGAGTGACAAAGGGTGGGAGCAGATGCGCCGGGCGGTCGCCGATCACTCGCCCTGGAGCGTTATCGTCAGCTCACCGCTGACCCGCTGTGCCGATTTCGCACGCGAGCTGGCGCAGCGCCATGGGTTGCCACTAGAAATGGATCCGCGGTTGATGGAACTTGGTTTCGGTGCCTGGGAAGGCAAGACATCCGCAGAATTGACCCGATCTGATCCGGAAATACTGGCGCGTTTCTGGAGCGATCCGCTTGCCCATACCCCGCCCGGCGGTGAACCGCTGGCGGCATTTCGCGAGCGCGTGGTGGCAGTTTGGGGAAAAATTCTGGAAACGCATAGCGGCGAGCATGTCCTGATCGTGGCGCATGCCGGGGTTATCCGCATGGCGATCAGTCATGTGTTGGGTACCCCGCTGAAGAATCATTTCCGCATGCAGGTTCCGAATGCCGGAATCAGCCGCATTCGTGTCGAGACAAATGGCGAATCTAATTTTCCGCAGTTGTTATTTCACGCCGGTAGCCTGTAATGCCCGCTGTTGCCTCGTGCGACCACGGCCGATTTAGTTCTTTTCGGGTGATAATCCGGGCGGTTATCCTGTTTCTTTGTTTTTGCGTCGTGTTTTCAGTCGCTCATGCGGAAGTTTCTGTACGGGACGATTCAGGAAAAACAGTGGTACTCAAAAACCCGGCGCGTCGCATCATCAGCCTGGCGCCGCACGCGACCGAATTGCTGTTCGCGGTGGGTGCCGGTGGGTATGTAGTAGGAGCGGTGGAGTACAGTGATTATCCCGAGGCCGCGAAGAAAATTCCCAAGGTGGGTGGTGTGAGTCTGGATCTCGAAACGATCGTTGCCTTGCATCCGGATTTAATTATCGCCTGGCAAAGCGGTAATCCTGCCGGGCAGATAGAACGATTGCATGAGCTGGGGTTACCTGTTTTCGTGACAGAACCGCGACGGATCGGCGATGTACCCGATTTGATGGAACGTATCGGACGGCTTGCCGGAACCGAGAAGGTGGCCATGAAGGCCAGCCAGGAATTCAACCGCCATTATGTGCAATTGCGTAATCGCTACGGCAAACACCCGGCAGCCAGCGTGTTCTACCAGATTCTCGATGCGTCCCTGCTGACAATAAACGGTGAGCACCTTATCAGCGATGTCATCCAGTTGTGCGGGGGACAAAACGTGTTTGCGGATATTCCGGTCCTGACCCCACAGATCGGCATCGAGGCGGTGTTGCAGAAAAACCCGGAAGTTATCCTTGCCAGTGGCATGGAATCGCTATGGCCCGAATGGCAGACGCGCTGGCGTGCTTGGCCGGGGTTGGCTGCGGTCAAAGACGATAATCTCTTTTTTATTCCACCCGACCTGATTCACCGCAACGGCCCAAGGATACTGGAGGGCGCTGAGAGGGTGTGTACGGCATTGGAGCAGGCGCGAACAAAATCACACCATTGAGGTGATTAACGGTTTTTCCCCGGCTGCCACAGCACATCCGGCTGGCCGGCCTGGGCGTTGAGCGCGCGCGCGATCACGAACAGAAGGTCTGAAAGACGGTTCAGGTATTTCACGCCCACGGCACTGATTTTTTCCACGTTACCCAGCTGAATGACACGGCGTTCGGCGCGGCGGCAGACAGTGCGTGCCAGATGGCACATTGCCGCGGCCTGTGACCCTCCGGGAAGAATGAACTCCTTGAGCGGTTTGAGTTCCGCATTCAATTTATCCAGCGTGGTTTCCAGATAGTCGACCTGGCTTTCCGCGATCGCTGTGCGGCCCGGGATGCACAACTCGCCACCGAAATCGAAGAGATCGTGCTGAATATTTGTCAGGGTGATCCGGGTTTCCTCCGGCAGGTCATGGGACAGCAGCAAGCCGATCAGGCTGTTCAATTCATCAACGGCGCCCATGGCCTCAATCCGGGGGCTGTCTTTTCTGGCGCGCGTGCCATCGCCCAATCCGGTGGTGCCGTCATCGCCGGTACGGGTGTATATCTTCGAGAGTCGGTGACCCATGTTCAGTTCTCAATCAGCTGGTAGCTAACAGGGAGTTGCATGTCCATGCTGCGGCCGCTTCGACAAGATGGCCGAAACGATTTAAGGAGTCTAACGCCGAATAGCTCTGAATGGCATAGCCGGAACTGCGTGCAATGTGGATTTTTTCCAGACGCCCGTTGGATTCGACCCGCAACCCCGGGAGAACCGTGCCTTCCCAGCCGCGGCTCTGTATTAGCATGCGATTGCCGCAAAATGGGGAGGGTATCATTCGAGTGGTCAGAATGAATATATGCAGTGTGGCAGGAGTACCGCTGTCATGAGCGCCGTTACCTCCGTCAGCGTAACAACCGCACCGGCAGTGTCGCCCGTCATGCCGCCGATGCGCTGAATCATCAGTGATCTCAACAGCAGGATTGTACTGGCCACGGCAAGCGTCATCCAGAATCCTTGCGAGCCCGTGACGAGAGGGATGGTGATCAACGATGTGAGCAGAACGATGGCGCATCCACGGCGCGGAAAGTGTTGTGCCAGATCCGCCCCCAGACCCCCGGGGCGCACATAGGGCGTAGTCAGGAATAAGGCGACCAATGCGATGCGGCCGAAAACGGGGGCCAACACCAAGGCCACCGAGTTACCGGCGGAGGCGAGTTGTTCCAGCGCGGCAAATTTGGTCAGCAACACCACCATGAGCGTGACCACAGCGGCCGGGCCGCAATAAGGGTCCTTCATGATGGCGAGTGTGCGTTCACGGTCGCCCAGACCTCCGACCCAGGCGTCGGCGCTGTCGGCGAGCCCATCCAGGTGCAGCGCACCAGTGAGCAGAACCCAAGTTGCGAGCAGGAGAGCTGCGCGCAACAAGCCGGACGCATCGCCCAGTATCCAGTTTAATGCGGCGAGCAACGAGCCCAGGATCAGTCCCACGAGTGGGTAATAAAGGAGTGAACGGCCGACCAGATGTGCGTCGGGAGTTCCCGGCAGGCGAACAGGAAGCCGCGTGAGGAATTGCAGGGCAATGAGAAAGGGGTGGAACAGACGCATCACCCGGCCATCTCCACGCGGACTTGGTTTTTGCTGACGCGCAGGTTGAACAGGGCGGCATGCGGGACGTCTGTCTCCATCAGTCGTTCAAGCGGTTTGTCGAGCACATGGTTGAGGATGACGCGGATCGGGCCGCCGTGCGTGACGACGAGTACCGGGCCTTGCCGGTCAACGATCTCGTTCCACGCCGCCAGTACCCGTTCCCTAAGTGACAACAGCGATTCTCCCCGCGGCGGACTGCAATGCAGCGGGTCCTGCCAGAAGTGAGCAAGGTCATCGGGCGCCGTTGCCATCAATTCGGTGGCGGTGCGGCCTTCCCAATCGCCGAAATCCATTTCACGCAAACGTTCATCGATCTGTAATGGAATGGTATGACGCTCGGACAGAGCATTGGCGAAGGCTGCACAGCGCCTGAGTGGCGAACTCACGATACCCAGCCAGGGTGCAGCGCCATCCACGGCGCCCCACATTTGTTGCCAGCCGGTTGCCGTGAGTTGATCGTCCATCCGTCCGCGATAACAGGGACCGCCCTCGGTTTCTCCATGGCGCAAAAGGCTGATTTGGGTAAGTTCGCCGTTCACGTCAGGTGACTTTTTCTGGCGCATGGGGATGCACAGGTATTGTTGGAGCCTCGTCCGCGGAGGCGCAATCCGCACGCGAGGCATCCGTAGCTTCCGAAACAGCGGCTTCGGCAAACGTCGCCATCTCGTTGTGCAGCGCACACGCCATCCGCAGGATAGGCACGGCCGTGGCGGCGCCGCTGCCTTCACCGAGACGCATGCCGAGGTTGAGCAGTGGTTGTGCGTCAAGGGCTTCGAGGATCAGGCGATGACCCGGTTCAGCGGAGGCGTGGGAGAACAGCAGCCAGTTCTCGGTGCCCGGCCGCAACCGTACCGCGGCAAGCGCCGCGCTGCTCGAAATGAATCCATCAATGAGCACCGGAATACCCATCTGGGCGCAGGCGATGTAAGCGCCGGCAAGCGCGGCAATTTCGAATCCGCCGACGCGGCGCAGCGCCGCGATGGGCGAGCCCAGGTGGGCGTAGTGCAGGTCAAGCGCGCGCTGAATGACTTTCGACTTGCGCGCGACGCCCGCGGCATCGAGTCCGGTGCCGGGACCGGCGAGGCAATCCGGCGCGTGACCCAGCAGGGCGCAGGCAAGCGCCGTGGCCGCCGTGGTGTTGGCGATGCCCATTTCACCGCCGATGAAGAGTTGCGCGCCGGCGAGTTGCGCGCGTTCCGCGGCATGCCGGCCGGCGGCCAGTGCGCAGGCGAGCTGATGCTCATCCATGGCCGGCGCTTGCGTGAAGTTGGCCGTGCCGGGTCCGAGGCGGTAATCCTTCACACCTTCGAGCGGCCCGGGATTATTCACCGTGCCGAGATTGATGACTTCCAGCGTCGCGTTCAGCGCGCGTGCCAGCACACAGATGGCCGCGCCGCCGTTGGCAAAGTTGCGCACCATCTCGCCGGTTACGGCTTGCGGGAAGGCCGAGACACCTTCCGCCGCGACGCCGTGGTCACCCGCAAACACGGTAATGTGCACGCGCTCGACGCGTGGTTGGGCTGTATCCTGCAACGCGGCGAGCCGGATCGCTATCGCCTCCAGCCGGCCCAGTGCACCGGGTGGTTTGGTGAGAATTTGTTGGCGCGCCTCAGCCTCAAGGCGCCTGGCTTCATTGGGGACGGCGGCTGGCACATTCAGCCAGTCTATGGTGATGGTCATGGTGATTCTCCTTTCAGGTAAATGGGCAGGCCGGCCACCGTCAGTACCACACGGTCGCAGGCCTGTGCGAGTGTCTGATGCAAGTAGCCGGCCTCATCCACGAAGCGGCGCGTGAGCTCGCCCAGCGGCATGACACCAAGACCGGTTTCATTGCTGACTAGAATGATCGTGCCCGGCAGGGTTGGCAGTGTTTGCGCCAGCGCCTCACGTTCGTGCGTGAATTGTGACGCATTGCTTGCCGTCAGCAGGTTGGTGAGCCAGAGCGTGAGGCAATCCACGACGAGGCAACGGTCACGAGCGGAATTTTTTTGCAGCGCGGCGGCCAGCGCCAGCGGTTCCTCAATCACGGTCCAATCGACCGGGCGGCGCGTGCGATGCGATTCGATGCGCCGGCGCATTTCGTCATCATCGCCCACCGTAGCAGTCGCGATATAACATACCGGCAGACCGCTTTGCTGCGCCAGCGATTCCGCGAGTCGGCTCTTGCCGGAACGGACACCACCGAGGATCAATGTTTTCATGCGATGACTTTCATGTCGAGCAGGCGAATGATTTCCGGGATGTCGAGGTGGCTCTCCACGGCATCGGCCAGTTGATTTATCGAGGCTTCGCGCAGCGCGTGATAATCCGGTGATTGCGCTGCTTCGAGCCCGGCCCAGGCGAGCAGGGTATCGCAGGCATTGCGCGATTCGAACAGCCCGTGTACGTAGGTGCCGAGAATCTGGTTGTCGTTGCTTATGGCGCCATCATTATGGGATTCGAGGCGCATAGCCGGGCGCGCGAGCGCTGGTCCGCGTGTCACGCCTACGTGGATTTCGTATCCCGTCACGGCCGCACCATCGGATGCCAGTTTTCCGCGCACATTGCGCAATTGCTTTTCACGTTCAAGGGTTGTTTCCACGTCAAGCAGTGACAGGCCCCTGCTGCTGTCGGGTTTGCTTTCGATACCATGCGGGTCGTGTATGGCGCTGCCCAGCATCTGGAAACCGCCACACAGGCCGATGAGTTTTCCGCCGTAACGCAGGTGACGGTGGATTGCGTTTTCCCAGCCATGCGTGTGCAACCAGTCAAGATCGGCACGCACGGATTTCGAACCGGGGAGGATAATGAGATCGGCCGGTGGAATTTCTTCATTCGGGCCAATGAAACGGAAATCCACCTGCGGATGCAGGCGCAGTGGATCGAAGTCGGTGTGGTTGCTGATTCGGGGGAGTGCCGGGACGATGATGCGCAATTTGTTGTGCAGCTGAGGGCTAGCCGCTGTGTCTGCGCGGGGTAGCGCATCTTCCGCTTCGATATGCAGTCCGTGCAAATATGGCAAAACACCCAAGACCGGCTTGCCGGTACGTTCTTCCAGCCAGTCAAGACCGGATTGCAACAATGCGATATCTCCGCGAAAACGGTTGATGACAAATCCGGCCACCCGCGCCTGTTCGGATTCGCTCAGCAGCGCCAGCGTGCCAATGAGGTGCGCAAATACGCCACCGCGGTCGATGTCGGCGATCAGGATTACCGGGCAATCCACCGCTTCGGCGAAGCCCATGTTGGCGATGTCGTTCGCGCGCAGATTGATTTCGGCCGGTGAGCCGGCGCCTTCGACGATGATAGCTTCGTAGGCAGATGCAAGCCGCGTGTGCGATTCAATCACCGCCGTCCGCGCACGCTGCTTGTAGCCGTGATAGACGGTCGCATCCATGTTCCCGATCGCGCGCCCATGAACAATAACTTGGGCGCCGACATCGCTGTTGGGTTTGAGCAGGACCGGGTTCATGTCGGTGTGAGGCGCGAGTCCGCAGGCTTGGGCCTGTACCGCCTGGGCGCGGCCAATCTCGCCCCCATCATGCGTGACGGCGCTGTTGAGCGCCATGTTCTGCGGTTTGAAGGGCGCCACGCGAATGCCCCGTCGCACTAGCACGCGGCACAGCCCTGCCACCAGCGTACTCTTGCCAGCATCGGAGGTTGTTCCTTGTATCATCAAGGTACGTGCGCTCATCGTGCGGCCCGATGTAATATTGGTTGGCAGACAGTGACCAGCGTGGCCGCGAGCCTTGCCCAGTCGCTATCGTTGCCAGGCAGGCCGAGGCGCAGACTTGCCGGTGTGTCAAAAAGCCGCGTGAGAATGCCATGTCGCGCAAGTTGTTCGTGAAGTGCGGCGGCTTGCGGTGTGCATACCCATTGGAACAGTGCACAACCGCCGTTGGGCGCGAGTCCGTATTGGGTCAGCAGTGCTGCTAGCCGTTCGCTGTGATGGACAAGCCGGCAGCGCGCTGTTTCTTGCCAGTCGTGGTCGGCGAGTGCCTGTATGGCGACGTGGCGCGATGGTGCAGCAACGGTCCAAGGACCGAGCAGTGCACGTAATGCTTCGATTAGGCTCGATTCGGCGCAGACAAATCCGACCCGTGCGCCCGCGAGACCGAAGAATTTTCCGAGTGAACGCAGCACGATGAGTCCTAGCCGTGGGCAATGCGGTGTGAGACTGTGTTCCGGCATGGCGTCAATGAATGCTTCGTCCACTACCAGCCAGCCCCCGCGCGCGGCAAGTTGAGCATGCCAATGGAACATGGTTTCAACTGAGAACCACGTACCCGTGGGGTTGTTCGGATGAATGATTACCAGCACATCCACATCGGCGGCCGCAGAATCCAGGCCATTGGCCGATACTGGGATCACGTTGTGTCCGGCCCGCTGCCAGGCGTGGGCATGTTCGTTATACCCGGGCGCGATCACGCCCACGCGGCAGCGTGGGCGCAGCCGGGGCAATGCCTGGATGGCGGCCTGTGAGCCAGCGACGGCCAGCAAAGCGTCGGTACCATAATATGTGCGCGCTGCTTGCTGCAAACCGTCATCGTCTTCAGGCAGCCGCTCCCAGGTTGTGGAGGGTATTGCCGGAACGGGCCAGCCATGGGGGTTGATGCCGGTGGAGAGGTCAAGCCAGTCGGCGACAGGAATACCATAGTGCGCGGCGGCGGCACGTAGCCGCCCACCGTGCAGCAGCTGGTTCGCAGAGTCAGCGTGAAGCGAAAAATTCGACAAGCGTCGTTCCTCCGGCCAGCGCCACGACCCAGATCATCAGGCTGTGGCGAATTAATTGCAGTGCACTATCGATATCTTCAGCGTTAGGTATACGCCCTTCGCCAAGTAATGGGCGATGCTGCATGACGCCGTGGTAACTGGCTGGCCCGCCCAGCTGTACACCGAGACTGCCGGCGCCGGCAGCCATCACCGGACCGGCATTCGGACTCTTCCAATACAGGCCTTGCTGACGCCAGCAACGCAGCGCTGCCTGAGTATGTCCGGCCAGGGCATAACTCAGGGCAGTGAGCCGTGCCGGGATGAAATTGAGCGCATCGTCGAGACGCGCCGCCGCCCAGCCGAATCGGCGGTAGCGTTTATTGCGGTAACCCCACATGGCATCTAGCGTGTTGGCGAGGCGATAGAGCACGGCGCCCGGCGCGCCCGCCACCACGAACCAGAAAATTGCACTAAAGATGGCGTCGTTGCCGTTTTCCAGTACCGATTCAACCGTTGCCTTCGACACGTTGACCGGATCAAGCCGCGCAGTGTCGCGGCTGACCATGAGACCGACACAGCGGCGCGCTTCGGGAAGATTCTTGGCGAGCAACGCATCGCGCACCCGCCGCGCATGCGTGCCAAGACTCTGCCAGCCGAGCGCCAGGTAAAGGAGCAGAGTATCAAGCAGTATGCCGTGCGGCACGAGGCGAGTGAGCGCTGCCAGTAATGTAAACGGGATGAGCAACACCAGCACGGCAATCAGACCGCGCCAGACCGCATCGCCATGCCACCGCCGTTCCAGCGCGAGCGCGAGACGCCCAAAGCCAACCAGCGGATGAAGGCGCTGTGGTTCGCCGAGGAGCGCATCGAGGACGAGGGCCGCTAGGATTGCGAGCGTGACGATCATACGCGCGCCTCCGCCCAGCGTTGTACTATCGTATGAATCTGTTTCACGCCGTCCGTCAGCGGAGCCGGTCCGGGCTGGAGGATGTCCGGCGATTTAATTTCAAATACCTGGCCGTGACGCACGGCGGGGATGGCTTCCCAGCCCGGACGCGCACGCAACTGCTCGGGGCGAAAACGTTTGCCGCACCATGAACCGAGAATGATGTCCGGTGCGCGGCGGATCACTTCGGTGGGGTCGGCGATGATACGTTGCTTGGCGGAAGATTCCTTGCCGAGTTCCGGGAAACAATCTTCGCCGCCAGCAACGCGAATCAGTTCCGAGACCCAGCCGATGCCGGAGATGAGCGGCTCATCCCATTCTTCGAAGTAAATTTTCGGTTTACGCGGTAATCGGGCGGCAGCCTCCTCGATGTGCGCAAGACCGTCGAGTAATTGCGCGCGCAAGGCTTCCGCTTTTCCGGGTTCGCCGATCATCGCGCCGAGCAACGTAATCATGTCGAAAATGCCTTCGATACCGCGTTGATTGAAGATGTGCACCTGGATGCCGACACGCACCAGTTCGGCGGCGATATCGGCCTGCAGATTGGAGAAGCCCAGAGCGAGATCGGGTTGCAACGCGAGGATCTTGTCGATTTTGGCGCTGGTGAAGGCTGATACTTTGGGCTTCTCCTTGCGTGCCTGCGGCGGGCGCACGGTGAAGCCCGAAATGCCGACGATGCGATCCTGTTCGCCAAGAAGATAGAGCGTCTCGGTGGTTTCTTCCGTCAGGCAGACAATGCGCCGCGGATAGCGGGATGAATTGAGGGTCATCGCGGATCCTTCGTGTTGCCCCATGTGTTGGCGAACATCAATTCATCCAGAGGGTGCGCCCGTGCCCATTTCTCCGTCTCCAGCATTGGTTCGGGATAAAACGCCTCCACGTGTCCCAGGCAAAGAATTGCCACGGGCTTGCTGCCCGGCGGCATATCCAGTAACCGGGCCAGGGCCTCGGGGTCGAACAACGAAACCCAGCCCAAGCCCAGTCCTTCGGCGCGCGCGGCAAGCCACAGGTTCTGAATAGCGCAGGCCACGGATGCGAGATCCATCTCCGGCAGGGTGCGCCGGCCGAACACGTGGCGTTCGCGTCCGTCGGCGAGCGCTGCTACTAGCACCTCGCCGCAATTCAGGACGCCTTCGACCTTGAGCCGCATGAATTCCTCGCCACGCCCGCCGAGCGCCGCCGCCGTGAGTTTTCGTTCCTGTTCCACCAGCGCGTGGATTTTTTGCCGCAAGGAATGCTCCGTGATGCGAATAAAGCGCCACGGTTGCATTAGCCCAACACTGGGCGCGCAGTGCGCGGCTTCGAGCAGACGCCGCAGCGTATCGGGATCGACAGGGCTAGGCAGGAAGTGACGCATGTCGCGGCGCTCGCGAATGGCGCGGTAGACGGCGGCCCGTTCGGTATCGTTGTAGCAGTGAGTCTTATCGCTCATGGCTGAAACAGCCTCGCGCAGGCGACCGGATTGGACGGAAAGTACCAGTGGATATAGGACGCCGCGAGGCGATGCCGGCGATACACAGCCTCCGCTGTTGGTCCGCTGTTCGGACAGACACCGCGCGCAACAGGCACCATGTCCATCTGCAGCCGTGAGTGATGAAAGGTGTGACCGCGAAGACCGCCCTCGGGGATCTCAACCGACTGCAGGGCAAGCGCCATCAGGCGTTTTTGCATGGTTGCCTCGCCAGGCAGGAGACCCACCATCGCACCGCGTTTGCCTTCCGCGTCGGTGAGCGACTGGCAGAGATACAGCATGCCGCCACATTCGGCAACGAGAGGCTTGCCAGCATCGTGATGGGCGCGGATGGCATCTGCCAGCGCGCGGTTGTTGCCGAGCGTATCGATATAAAGTTCCGGATAGCCGCCCGGCAGATAGAGGCTGTCGGCCAACGGTAGGGCAACATCCTTGAGCGGTGAGAAGAACACCAATTCAGCGCCGAGTTCGCGCAGCAGATCGAGGTTAGCGCGATAGACAAACGAAAACGCGTGATCCCGTGCCACGGCGACGCGCAGCCCTGCCAGCAAACGTGGAAGAGGGGCGATCGTGGTCGGAGCAAACGCTACCGCTTCGGGCAAACTGTCAACGGCCATGTTGATGGTCGACGCGGCGCGTTCAAGCCGAGCCTCCAGATCATCGATCTCACCCGCCTGCATCAGGCCCAGATGCCGATTGGGCAGGGCGATGTCTGGCGTGTACGGCAGCCAGCCAAAAGACGGCATTTCCGGCGGCAGGCTTTCGGCGAGCATCTTGTAATGCCGCTCACCGGCGACACGATTGGCGAACACACCGGTAACACGCACGTCATCGCGATAGCGGGCGAGTCCCAGCGCCACGGCGCCGAAAGTCTGGGCCATGGCCGCGGCGTCGATCACGGCGAGTACGGGAATGCCGAATAAGGCGGCGAGGTCAGCGCTAGACGGTTTACCGTCGAACAGGCCCATCACGCCTTCAATTAAAATCAGATCGGCTTCGCCCGCTGCTTCAGATAAGAGATGGCGACAATGATCTTCGCCTCCCATCCATAGATCGAGTTGATACACCGGGTTTCCCGCTGCGCGTTCAAGAATCATCGGATCGAGAAAATCCGGCCCGGTCTTGAACACGCACACGTGCCGGCCGCGGTTGCGGTGATAACGCGCAAGCGCAGCGGTGACCGTGGTTTTGCCCTGACCCGAGGCGGGCGCGGTAATAAACAGCGCAGGACAATGACGTACTGCACTCACAGTTCGATGCCTTTTTGCGCGCGGATCCCGGCTGCGAAAGCGTGCTTGATCACGTTCATCTCGGTGACGGTATCCGCAATCTCAATGAGTTCTGGCGGCGCGGCGCGTCCGGTGACCACGACATGTTGTGACGCGGGCCGTGCGCGCAGCGCCTCCAGTACTTCGCCCAGCGGGATGTAGCAATACTTGAGGACGATATTGAGCTCGTCGAGCACCACGAGCTGGAAACAGGCATCGGTGAGAAGCTGTTTCGACAGATCCCAGGCGGCAAGCGCCGCACGCGTGTCGCGTTCGTGGTCCTGGGTTTCCCAGGTGAAGCCTTCGCCCATGACGTGATACGCGACTTCCGGGAAGCGGCGGAAGAAGGCTTCCTCGCCGGTGGAGAACGATCCCTTGATGAATTGCACGATGCCAACGCGCATGCCGTGGCCGAGCGCGCGTGCCACCATGCCGAAGGCCGACGAACTCTTGCCCTTGCCATTGCCGGTGTTCACCACCAGTACGCCGCGTTCAACGGTGGCGGTGGCGATCTTCGCGTCCACCACCGCTTTCTTGCGCTGCATTCGCGCGCGGTGACGCTCGTTGCCCGCGCTATCGTCCACGCGATCAGCCTCGCAGGTGGATGATCATTATCCGGCCCGGCCGCTGCGTAGCGTGCGCATCTGGCTGATAGTTGCCACCACCCAATGTGTGAAGGCGGCAAAAGCGACATAGCCGAGAGCGGCGGTCACATACGGCAGGTAGTAACTGGCGACACGTTCGCTGTACTGCACCCAGCTCAGGTCCGGGAAGCGGCCAGACAACATATAGAACGCACCGTTCGAAATCAGGAAGGCGATGCCCGATGCCACGAACAGCGAGCCGAAGAGCGGAAGCAGCGATTGCCAGCGCATCTGAACTTTGCTGGCGGACCAGCGACCGGCGAACCACATTACGCCATAGGCCGAGATCAGAAACCAGTAGGCCGGTGTGACGCAAAAGTCGCTTACGCCGCCGACGGTGATGGCGAAGTAGTCGATGAGGCCTGCCGCAACAAGTAGCACCGAGAAGGCCAGCATGCCGGTAAGATAGAAACCCGCCATGAAAAATACGGCAAGCGAAGCATCCGGCAAATGCAGAGCCGAACCGAAGTGATGGAAGCGTGTCGCCACCATGGTGGCGGCCAGCAGCAGGGTAATGACGAAACGCGGTGGTGTAATGGATAATATGTTCATAAGCGATTTCTCCTTTAACAAAGTCTGCAGCGTGAGCAACACATTCATTTCAACAAGATACTCCAAAAACCCTGGTGTTCTTCAGTGCAACCGGTAGACGATGGGTATTTGCATGGCCAGTTTTCCGCCCCGGAGCCAAGTGGTTGCTTCGGTGAGGCGCTCCACCTGACGAAGTGAGTTGAGCGCAGAGTCGTCCAGTATGGCAAAACCCGAGCTTTGGGCAACACGGATATTTTCCAGTCGTCCACTGGTTTCGATGTTGAAGACCAGCATGACTCTGCCTTCCCAGCCGCGCAGTCGGGCGACATAGGGATAATCGAAATAGCGCGCAAGATCGGTGTTCAGGCGCGCACGAATCTGGGCCATGGCTGGGTCGTGCGCAGTTTCCTCACCGGTTGTCAGCACTGAAGACGTCGTGGGGATTTGCGCAACCTCTGAGTCGTCTTGCGAGTTCTCTTTGGTCGGGGCCAGCCTGTCATCCCATCGGTGTGAGTCCCCGGTTTGAGGCGATGCAATTTCTACCGGTGTCGTCTCCGTCGCCAGTGGTGGCACATGTGTGCCGCCGGTCCCTGATGGTCCTATCGTTTGTTCGTCGGCGGCATGATGTCCGGCGCGGTGCGAGGTTTGTGCAGATGGCCTGGTTCCAGCCGGTGCTACCTGTATATGACTGGGTTCCAGAATGACAGAGAGCACACTTGCGGCCTGGCCTGACATTCGTGGCGATGTCTGCCACCCAGCCAGAATCAGGCTGTGCAGGATCACGGAACCGAGTACAAACGCGTTCAGACGCGTTTGTGACGGCTCAGCAGGTGCGTCGCTGTTCATCGTTTATTGCATCTGATAGTTGAGGGACACGAAGAGACTCCGGCCTGGTGAGTTATAGTTGTGGGCGGTTTCGTATTGTTTGTCGAAGACATTGTCGAGGTGCGCGCGCATCTGCCAGTCTTTCGACAGGTCATATTGCGCTCGCAGATTCAACAGTCCATAGCCGCCCATGGGGATAGGGGTGGGGTTACTGGGGTCGGTGTAATCATATTCGTAGCGTTTACCCTGGGCGAGCCACGTCATGCCGAAGTGGGCTCTTCCGAAGGCGCGATCCGCGTCGAGCTTCAGCGTCTGTTTCGATCGCCGGGGAAGTATCTGGTTTGTGCCGACGTCGCGAGGGTCGGTGATAGTGAAATTTAACCTGGATTGCCAACCGGCGAAAACTGTGGAGAGTTGCGTCTCCAGGCCGCGGATCCTTGCCTTGTTGATGTTTTCCGGTACGGAGGTAAATGTGGTGGGGTCAGTAACCCAAATAATGAGATCATCGATACTGGTTTGATAGGCGCTTACACTCCAGTTACCCCAGTCATGTTTTCCATGCAACCCAGCTTCGAGGTTTCTCGATTTTTCAGGACGCAGGTTCGGATTGCCATGGTCGCCAAAGATGTCAGTAAAGTAGAGGTCGTTGATTGTAGGCGCCTTGAATGCCGTACCGTAGCTTGCGGTCAGGCGCAGGGGTTTGGAAAGGGCATAACCCCAGGCGGCGCTGCCGGTGCTGTATTTACCGAAGGTATCGGTATCGTCCTGGCGCAACGAAAGCAGAAAATCCTGGCTGTCGAACTTGTTCTGGATTTGTCCAAAGACACCCTTGTCGTTGCGCCGGTCGGTGGTGTAGCTGGTCGAACTGATTACATGGTCTTCCTGTCGATCCACACCCAGCGTCAGCAACTGGTTTTTCCCGAGGGTCACGTCGTTTTGCCATGAGGCAGTGTCACGCTGTGTATCGAAATTGGACACGAAAGTCCTGTCCTTGAAGTTGTCGGTATTGTCCTGGCTTTGTCCAGCACGTAATTTGACTTGCCAGTTGTTAACCGGTGCAAAATTCAAATCGGTGCCCACAGCTTGTTGAATAAAGTTAGTCTGGTTCTGATAGTTTCCGTCGAAGTCGGTATGTCCCTGAGCACGGAACAGATGAGCATCGATTTCCGTGTTGCCGTCGAAACGGTGGCTGAGGCGCGCCGTAACAGAATCGTTTGAATACCCGTCATTGTCGGGTTCATTGACGCCATAGGGGCCTGGGGTGGGTTTTTGTGCATTGAATCCACCTGTCTTGAAGCGCGCTGCCGTCATGCTGAGGCCGGTGTCATCCTTGACGGATGACATGCCAGCCGAGATTGCGCGCGTGTTGTAGGAGCCCGCGCCCATTTCGGCGTGAGTGTCGGTTTTATCCAGACCCTTGCGGGTGAAAATCTGGATCACGCCGCCGACAGCCTCGGAACCATAGAGACTGGATCGAGGCCCGCGCACGACCTCGATACGTTCAATCTGCGATAATGGCAGAAACTCAAAGGAGGCGCTTCCAAGCGTGGCTGAACCGATTTTAACGCCGTCAATCAGGACCAGTACGTGGTCGGAGTTGGTGCCACGTATAAACAGGCTGGTTGTCTTTCCATAGCCACCGGTGTTTGCACTGTCGATACCGGTTAATCCCGTCAGTAATTCGCTGACACTTGTTGCTTGGCTGCGCTCAATATCCTCTCGTGTGATTACGCTAACAGAGGCCAGTGACTCGTCGGCAGTTTGTGTGGTGCGCGTCGCGGTAACAACAACGGCATCGGATTCATTGACATTTGATGCAGCGTTGGATGAAGCGGCTGAAGAAGCCAGCACGATAGCCAGAAGTGACGATAAAAATCTCATTTTTTCTCCGTAAGCCACGCGCACCCGCGCAGGCATTGGTTGTGGCAGACGGAGGAGGAGAAAAGCGGAATGTGAAAGGGCCATTACCGCCCGCATCGCCCTCCGCGATACCGTTTGGGTTGCATCAGGCCGGTCTCCGGGCTCACGAGTTGTAATGCTGACGAATCGCCTTCCCACGTTAATCAACACGCAGTGGCGGATGATTCGCCGTTACTCGCTTACCGTTGCGGGGGCAGCGCCGGCATTGCGCATCTGGATGGATGGGCGCACCGGCTTCCCGTTTCATTCCCGTGGATGACAATCCTTGGGAACACCTGAAGCTGTTGAGCTATGTGCTCGTGGGCAATATATGTGTGCGAGGTTACTGTGTCAACGGCGACTGCAAAAAACTGTTCGAAGGTAACGAGGACGTGCTGAGAAGTGTGTGTTGAAGTAGCGGTTTTTTTTCGAATGGATTGCGCAATAAAAAAGCCGGCCCTTTCGGACCGGCTTTGTGACTGCCAACAGACAAGAATCTTGTCTGTCTTACTTCTTTTCCGGAGCGGCCGGAGCGGCCGGGGCAGCGGGAGCGGCGCCAGGAGCAGCTGGGGCCGCGCCAGGAGCAGCTGGGGCAGCGGCATCAGCCGGGGCAGCGGGAGCGGCGACCGGAGCAGGAGCCTGTTCTTTTTTCTGGCAGGCAGCAACGGCAGCCAAGGCCAAGAGTGCAGCGAGGAGGATCGAGTACTTTTTCATGTGTTGAAGCTTCCTTTTGTTAAAAGTGGAAAGACCGTGAACGGGAACTGGCAGTTAAAAAATTTTGGTAGCCGGGCGCATATTGTTCTTAAAATGAGAAAAATTTCCATCGTTTTTATTGTACATGAAGATTCATTATTTTAATTGATCTCTGCGGCAGAAGCCAATAGGAGATAGTTGCTGTTGACCGTTTTCTGGAGCATCAGGAGCTAAGGCGCGGGGCCCCGTAGAACAACCCCTGGGCATTGATGATACCGATATCTTGCAGCGCCTTTTCCGTCTCGGCATTCTCCACGCATTCCGCGATGGTTTTCATCCCGAAGGAGGTGGCGAGGTCGTGGATGTGGGTGACGATCTTGCGGTCGGATTCATTTTTCAACATCCCGAGGACGAACGACCCCTCAATCTTGAGGTAATCGGGGCGGAACTGGTTCAGGAAGTTATAGGTCGAATAGCCGCTGCCGAAATCATCGAGCGCCAGTTTACAGCCCAGGGCGCGCAGGCCCTTGATGTCCTGGTGCAGGCTTTCGCTGAGTGGAATGGTTTCACGTTCGGTGATCTCGATGGTGATCGAGCGGCCACTGGCACAGGCCGGGCCGAGCAACCCCCGAAGTTTCTGCACGAATTCCTTGTCGTTAAACGAGGACAAGTCCACGTTAAGGAACAGGGCATATTCCGGAGGAGTGAGGATAAGCGCCTGGCCGATGATGTGCAGATCGACATCGCGTGTCAGCCCGAGCTCTTCCGCCACGGTAATGAAGTCCTTGGCCTGAATGACCAGGCCATTAATCCGCATGCGCGCCAACACTTCGTAAGCCACCGGCTCACCGCTTTTCAGGTTGCAAATCGGCTGGAAGGCCGGATGGATATGCCCTTCTTCGAGCGCCGTCCGCAACTGGAACCCCTGGTTGAAGATCGACATGACCGCTTTGCTGATGTCCGGCGACAGCACTTCGATGCGATTGCGGCCGCGCCGTTTGCTGTGATAGAGCGCGACGTCGGCGGCGCTCACCAGATCCTGGGCGTTGCGGCCATGCGTGGGCGCTTCGGCGACGCCGATGGATGACTGCAATTGCATGTGACCGACCGGCAACGGAACGCGTGTTTCATTGATGCGGGCATGGAGTTTCTGGGCGATGCGCGTGGCGTTTTCAATATCGGTGTTCTTAAGCACCATTGCAAACTCATCGCCGGCCATACGCGCGATGTAATCGTTGCGCCGCACCTGCTGCTTGAGCAATTGCGCCGTGGTGCGCAGCACTTCGTCGCCGAACGGGTGTCCGTAGGTGTCGTTGATGAACTTGAAACCGTCGAGGTCGATCAACATGAGACAAACGGGTATGTTTCTGGCCAGGTGGTCTGACAGGATCACCTCCAGCTGTGCGTCAAAGTGACGCCGGTTGTAAATCCCGGTCAGCGGATCGGTCACGGAGAGCTGGTAGAGTTCGTCCTGGTATTTACTGAGCTGGTGGTTCAGTTCCACGCTCTTGGTGACATCGCTCAACGTTCCGATGATGCCGGTAAAATTTCCTCCCGAGTCGGTTTGGGCGGAGGCGGCCAAGTTCATCCACAGGCGTTTTCCATCGGTAGCGCGCAGCGAAATCTCGCGATTCTTCTCATGCAGGCGATTAAGGTGCTTCGTATCGAAGCTGTGTATGGCTTCTTCCTCCACGAGGAAATCGCTGAACATCTTTCCGATCGAGTCCTCGCTTGAAAAACCGGTGAGTGCCTGCCAAGCCGGATTAAGAAAGGTGATGTGGCCGTCCGGGTCGAGCTCGAACAGGATTTCGTGCATCCCGTTAACGAGTTTGCGCAGGCGCGTATCGCTGTATTCGAGCAGTTCGCGGGTTTCTTCCAGGCTCTGGATGTAGTGGCGCATGGTCGCCGAACCGTCGGTGAAGGCCTGGTTGAGTTCTTGGATCTCGCGGCTGCCGGAGTCGATCAGTTTTGTCTGTGGATGCCAGTTGCCGTGGGCAAATTCGCGCGCCCATTCCATCAACGGCCTAAGCGGCGCGGTGAAGCGGGTTAACAGCAGGTAGGTGAGTGCCAGCGCGAGCGCGAGCGAGGTCAGTGCCAACAGACCGCCGATGACCACGGCTTTGTGCACATTCCGGTTCAGGGGTTGGTAGGATAACGTCGCCTCGATTTTTCCCGCCTTGAGGCCGTTGATCGTGATGTCGGAGCTGAGAGGTCCTGCCGAGCTGTTGCTTTCGGTAAGGAGTCGAGTCAGCCAATTCGCTGTTTCCTGATTACCCTCGTGCTGGTAGAGGACGGAGCCATTCGCGTTGGTGATTTGCAGGGAGGCGATTTCCGGATCGGAGGCGATTTTCGCCATATAGGTTTCAAGCCCGGCGATATCGTGGTTTGCCGTCATTCCGCGGACGGCGGGTTCTATGAACACGATCAGGTTTTGCCCAAGCTGTTGTTGTGCCTCCATGTGTGCATGGGCGGCGTTACGAACCAGAACGACGGTGACGAGGGTGGAGGTCAGGAGCAACAGCGCCGAAAAGGCCAGTGCCATGCGCGCGCGTAAGGAGGTTCGGGGAAAAATCCGAAGGCGGATCATGGGCATGCCGCCAGAAAAACAGGGAGAAGCAGCCTGATGAGGGGCGTTTGCCCCTGCGCGGTTTGATGCTGGCTTAACACCGGTGCGTCAGTGCCATCGTTGATTTACCGCCGAAAAGTGGCCGGAAGTATAACACGGCTGCGCGAAATTTAATCCCCTCCGGCCGTTTTCTCGCCCAATCAATTGGGCAGATACCACACGCCTTCGTGGTCGCGCACTTCGCGCAAGCGGCACTGATACAGTTTTTCCAGCGTGTCGTGTTTGACGATATCCCTCATCGGCCCATGCAGGTGTGTACCGTCGCCGAATAGGAGAATAACGTGAGTGCCGAAACGGGTTGCCAGGTTGACATCGTGCAAAACAAAAATGTTCGCATGCGCCGGCTGGTGCGCGCGAGCGGACAGCAGCCCCAGGATTTCTGCCTGATGGCGCAGATCGAGATGATTGGTCGGCTCATCCATGAGACAAAGTGGCGCATCCTGCGTCAGCAGGGTGGCGATCTCGGCCCGGCGGCGTTCGCCGCCGGAAAGGGTATTGAGGAGTCGTGATGCCATGTCCCCCATGCCCATGGAAATCAGGGCCTTCTCGGCCAGCTCCTGATCTTCGGAACTTTCCCATTGCCAGGGATTTAGGTGGGGATGTCGCCCGGTGAGTACGGTTTCGAGTACCGTTGCCGGGAATGTGGTTTCAGAATCCTGAAGCAGGATGCCGAGGCGTTTGGCGCGCGCACGGTGTGACAGGGAGTGAATGGGTTGTCCTTCCAGATCGACATGGCCGGCATCGGGCGCCCGCAAACCAGCGAGCGTATGCAGCAAGGTGGTTTTGCCGCTGCCGTTGGCCCCAAGAATCACCCAGTTTTCGCCGGCCCGAAATTTAACATTCAGACTCGCGCACAGCACCCGGCCGGCGACGTGGAGAGACAGGTTTCTAGCTTCGAGCAAGGACATGTCAGCGAGCGCGGGCGAGAAGATAAAGGAAAACCGGTACACCGAGTAGCGCCGTCAGCACGCCGACCGGCAGCGTCATGGGCGCAACCCAGCTGCGGGCCAACGTGTCGGCCATGACGAGAAAACTGCCGCCGAGCAGGACACAGTTGGGCAGGAGAAAGCGGTGATCGGAGCCACCGGTCAACCTTAATATATGCGGGATGATGAGACCGACGAAGCCCACACTTCCTGCCAAGGTAACTGCCACGGCCGTGAGCAGCGAGGACAGGATGTAAACCACAAAACGCAGCCGTGCCGGGTTTTCACCGAGCGAGGCCGCGACGGTTTCCCCGCGTGCGAGCAGATTGAGTGGCCGGGCAAACCACAAAGAGATCACAAGTCCGATCAGAAGCAACGCCAGACCTAACGCCGGTTTTGTGGCGTAACTCAAGTCGCCGAGCAGCCAGAAAAGCATGCCCTGCACCTGAGCGCCGGGAGCCATGGCAAGAATCAGGCTGATGATGGCACCCCAGCCGGCCGCGATGACGACCCCGGTGAGGAGCAGCCGGCTCTGGGTCCAGGTGTTGCCCGTGCGGCTTAGTCCAAAAACGAGAACCATCGAAAGCAATGCGCCAAAAAAAGCATTGCCACGCAGCCAGACCGTGCTCAACCCCGCGAGCATAGAAAGCAGCACGGCCACCGATGCGCCGCCCGAGATGCCGAGAACATAGGGATCGGCTAGGGGGTTGCGCAGCAGCACCTGCAGCAAGGCCCCGGAAAGGGCGAGCAGGCCGCCGACGGCGAAGGCCGAGGCCGCACGCGGCAGGCGCAATTCAAGGATAACCGACTGGGCCAGACCGGTGTCCGTTCCGTGAATCGCCCGCCACAGTTCCGCCGGGCTGATGGCCAGGCTTCCGTGGGAAAGTGCGTAGAGCAGGCTTAATGGCGCCGCAAGCAGCAACGCCAATGTCAGCAGCAGACGACGGCTCATGGGGACCTGAAGTCAGCGAAGGTATATGACAGGCCAGCCACGTGCTTGTGCTTCACGCTGAAGAACGGCGTCGGGGTTGACCGCGACGGGGTGAGGCACGAGCTGCAGCAGCGGCAGATCGTTGTGTGAATCGCTGTAGAACCAACTGTCCTTCAGCGGCTGGTTGTGTTCGGCCAGCCAGTTTTTCAGGCACACAACCTTGCCTTCCCGATAGCAAGGCGTGCCCACGACCTTCCCGGTGAAGCGGCCATCTCGCTCTTCCGGCTCGGTGGCGATCAGGTAAGGGATGTTGAATTCGCGCGCAATGGGGCCGGTGACGAAGCGATTCGTGGCCGTGATGATCAGCAGCATGTCGCCACGCAGGCGGTGTTCCTCCACGAGCGTGCGTGCCTCGGGAGTGATCATGGGCAGCACCTTGGTTTTCATGTACTGCCGGTGCCAGCTGTCCAGCGTGGCACGGTCGTGCAGGGACAGGGGGCGCAGGGCGAAAGCGAGAAACTCCATGATGTCGAGCGTGCCGGCCTGATATTGCGCGTAGTAACGCTCGTTCTCATGCTCGTATTCCGGCCCATCGACCACATGGTTTTCAATCAGGAACTGACCCCAGGCATGATCGCTGTCACCGCGCAGCAGCGTGTTGTCGAGATCGAAAATAGCCAAGCTCATGGGGAAGGCAGTGTAAGACGGATCGGACAACTTTTCACTTTTTACTCCAGTAGCCCGTGCGTTCTGGCAGCGGGTGACGCAGGTCCCAGATGCGCACGCTGCCGTCATCGGAAGTGGAGGCCAGATAGTTGCCGTCGGGAGAAAGCCGGATGAACGTGCCGCACAGTTCATGCGGCTGGAAACGCCGGAGCACGGCGCCAGTCACCGGGTCAAGAAAATATACCGAGCTGTCGGTCTGACGGCTGATGCTGGCGAGCGTCTTGCCATCCTGACTGTAATCGATGGACTTGATGATGCCGTGGTGTTCCGTGGGCAGAACGTCGAGCGTGCCGTCGTCGAGTCGCCAGCGGAACAGCCTGAACCAGCCTCCCCCCATCAGCCATTTTCCATCGGGGGAAAAAACGATACCGCGCGCATCCGTGGGCGGAGAGGGCAGTGCGCGAGGCTTTTCATTTTGCTGCCAGTAATAGACACGGCCGTCGGTTCCGCTCGAGGCAAACTGACCGCTCGCAGGGCGCCAGGCGACGGCACGTACTTGGCCGCGGTGCAGTGGCAGATCACTGACGAGGGCCAGATCCGCCAGACGCCAAGTGCGTACATGCCCGTCGTCATGGCCGGTGATGACCAGTCCATCCGCTTCATTCACGGCCATGCTGGTGCAGGGCGCGGCGGTGGTCTGTTTGGCGAGTACTTTTCCATCGTGGGTCCAAAGAGCAAGAACACCATCGTAGCCTGCTGAAATCAGCTCTTTATCACGGTTCAGGAACTGCAGTCCCTCTATGGAGCCGGTGTGCGCTTTCCAGTCAGACAGCGATTGGCCATTCGGTAGTTGCCACAGGCGTATGTGACCCTCCGAACCACCCGAGGCCAGTGTCTCGGATCGGCTGTCAAAGGCGAGGACGAAACCGTTATTGTGTGCCGCCTCGAGGATGACATTGGCCGGCGTGGTGGGGGTGGTGGCACAGCCGTTCAGGGACAGAACGGACACCATAATAGTAAGAGTCAGCCATGGAATCCGGCCTACGGTGAATACGCTGGCCGCTCCTGCGCATCCCTGCACATTGCTGTTCTGGCGGCTTCGTGGAAAAATCATCATAACTTTGTATTTTGTATCCGATACCGGCTTGGCAGGTTGTTATGATAGACGAACATGGCTACCGGCCCAACGTGGGCATCATCTTATGCAACCGTGCAAACCAGGTTTTCTGGGCGCGGCGTTGCGGGCAGGATGGCTGGCAGTTTCCTCAGGGAGGCGTGCGGCAGCAGGAGGCCTTGGAGGCCGCCATGTATCGTGAGTTGCATGAGGAAGTGGGGCTCCATCCGTCGCATGTCGAGATTCTGGGCAGGACGCGCGACTGGTTGCATTACGATATTCCCGAGGATTTCCGCCGGCGCGCGCCCACCACCGGTTTTCGGGGGCAAAAGCAGATTTGGTTTTTGCTGCGCCTGACCGGCCGCGATGAAGACGTGTGTCTCGACGCCTGCGATAAACCCGAGTTCGACGAGTGGCGCTGGATCGAATACTGGAGCGCGCTGGAGCATATCATCGTCTTCAAGCGCCAGGTCTATCAGCAGGCGCTGACCGAGCTCGAACCGCTACTGTCGTCATTACGCGTGCCGGATTGATGGAAACGCGGCGCTCGCCCAGGGGCGCTTCTTCATCCTGGCCTATCCGCCACCGCACAAGCCTGAACGTGGTTGCGCTCGGCATTATATTGCTCGGCGTGGTTGCGCTCGGTTCCCTGAAAACCGAGTTCCTTCCACACCGCGATGTCCCGTTATGGCGGGTGCAGGTGGCGGCCCCGGGTTTGCCGGCCTCTGTCCTTGAAGAAAAGATAACGCAACGACTGGAAGAAGATCTGGCAAAGATCGACGGTGTGGTCTCCGTGGAATCGGCCACCACGACCGGAAATACCGAAATCGATCTGCGTTTCACGTCCAGCGCGGATACCGAAGCAGGGTTGCGTGACATCAGCAATCGTCTGGATCGCATGAAGTCTTCATTACCGGATATCGATCCCCCGGTCATCCTTCAGCCCGATAACTCCTCCAAAGCGATGCAGTTTGTCATCACATCCACGACCCTCGAGTTGTCAGCCTTGCGTGACTGGATCGATGCCGCACTCACAAAACAGTTTCTCGATCTTCCGGGCGTGTCGACCGTGGAGATGGAAGGCGGCGTTATCCATGAGGTTCTGGTGCAGCCAGACCAGCGACGTCTCGCGGGATTCGGTCTGTCCTTTGATGATCTGGTCCGGGCAATCAAGAAGGGCAACCGCACAGAGCATGCGCCCATTGCCATGCAACCGATGGCGCGCAAGCCAGCCGCACGTACGCCACTGCGCCCGGGTAGCGCGTCGGCCGTTGGTGCGTTGCCGGTTTCTCTACCCGGCGGAGAAAGCATCTCGCTTTCGGAAGTTGCCAGAATCGTACCCGGCGAGGAGAGCGCGCGCACACGGGTTCGTTTCAACGGCGCCGAGGGCATCAAGGTATTAGTCGGCGCGCAACGCGGCGTGGATGCTTCGGAAATCGCCAGTCGTGTCCGAGCGCATGTCGATTGGATGCGGGCGAATAGCCTGATCCCCGAAGGTGTGGAAATTCATTCCTTTTCGGACCGGTCGCCCTATACCGGCAAATTGTTGAGACAATCGGGACTCGCACTGGCAATCGGAGCGCTGCTGGTCGTGCTGGTGATCTACCTGCTGTCGGGGAGTTCGCGCCGTGCCTTGACAGCCCTCCTGGTCACCCTAGTTTCCGTGCAGGCCGCATTCGCGATACTGGCCGTGACCGGGCATTCGCTGAATCACATGACCCTCGGCGGTCTGGTTTTGGGGGTGGGCCTATTTAGTATTAATACAATCTATCTTTTTGAGGAAAGGGGCCTTGCCCTCGAGAATCCTGACGTGGTCTCGACGAGAAGCTATTCGCCAGCCATTATTGGCAGTTTCTGTGTGGTAGCGCCGCTGTTGCCGCTGCTTCTTGCCGCGGGGGAGGCGACTTCATCCACGCGGCCATTGATTTTTTCTTTCTTTACCGCTTTTTTAGTGTCGCTCTTGGCAGCGTTGGCGCTGGTACCGGTGCTGGCCCCGCGTTCGCGGCGCACGGACAGGGAACCGTGGCATGAACGGGCAAGGCGTATGTTGGCCAGCGTGCGCCATGCCTACGGCAGTCTGGTTAGCAGAATCCTCCGGCATCCGATTTGGATCGCGGCGACGAGCTTTCTTTTATTTGTCGTGGTGGCGGCAGTTTTGACAGCCAGGCAGGAAAATGTGCCACCCGGTATGGATGACGGACGCATCATGGTTGAGGTTACTTCAGCTGCTCCGCTTTCTGCTGAGACCTTTGACGGAAAATTGCACCAACTGGAAGAGGTCATCCGGCAACAGGGGAGTGTTGACAGTTTCGTGACCACGGTCGAAAGCGAGTCGCTGCATGTGTTCATTGCCGTGCAGCTTACGCCATCGGCGCAGCATGCCGGCCACAGCCGGGTCTGGGCCGGGAAATTCCAGATCATGGCCGAGAAAACGATGCTGCCCGGAATGGAGGTGAGCACCCATACGACGAACATTCTTCCTGAAAGATCGGGTATCCGCCTGATTGTCGATGGAGCGGATCAGGATCAATTAGCCACCATCGGCGATGCGTTGGTGGAGCGGATAAAATCTGTCCCAGGCGTGCGTCACTTGCGGCATTCCGCCAAGATCATGCGCGAAGAATTTTCTGTCCGGCTGGACGACGAACGCGCGCGCGAACTCGGTATCGACATGACGGATATCGGAAGGGCCATGGGCATTGCAGCTTCCGGAATTATCGTGGGAAATTTTCGCGACAGTGACCGCCGTTACGAAATCCGTCTGCGTCTCCCGGCGGAGGAGACCGATAGCGAAACATTGGGTCGTCTCCTGCTGCTCGGCGAACTCAAGGAGCGCCCGGCGGTACATTTGCGCGATGTGGCAAGTCTGGTGCCTGTGCATGTGCCGGCTGAAATCCGGCGCATCGATCAGCGGCCCATCGTGGAGGTGTCGGTGGGACTCGATCCCGCGGCGTCTCCCAGCGAGGTGATGCGGCGGATACAAAATATTCTGACCGATTACAAGCTGCCCGCCGGGTATAACATTTATTTCCGTGGTGCGGGAAATACGCTGGAGATCATCCGGGCCAACAGTCTGACAAACCTTGGGCTGGCGCTTTTCCTCGTCTTCGCCGTACTGGCGGCGCATTATCGGTCCTGGCGTAATCCGGTTCTAATTCTGCTGAATACACTCACGGCACTCATGGGAGCGGGCCTTGGTTTCCTGGCTTCCAGTTTGCCATTGTCCTTGCCGGTGTGGTTGGGACTCACCCTGCTGACGGGATTTGCCAGCTACGTCGGTTTTGTCTTTGTGGAGTATGCAGAGGCGCGGCGCCCTTCGGGGCAACCGGTCAATGAGGCGATCATGGAGGCCGCGAAACGGCGGTTCCGCCTGTTAATGACCATGATTTTGGCTCCCGTGGCGGGGATGCTGCCGCTCGCATTCGGATTTGTTACTGGCGCGGAGTTTTTGCAGCAGATGGCCATGGTGGTTGTCATCGGTCTTGTGGCGTTGCTGCCGGTGACATTGCTGTGTTTGCCAGCGTTGTATCATCTAATACATCGGCGCCCGGCTTCTGCTTGAGACGCTGGCAAATTCCCTCGGGAGGGATGTGACAAGATGTCATATCTTGGAGGCGTAAACAGTTTGCTATACTAAAACCTGTTTATTCAATACTTGGAGATTGCCGTGACCCAAACCCCCCGCCGTACCTTCCTGAAAGGCACCCTGGCCGGAGGCGCCCTAGTACTGGCCGCCGCCTCGGGGTGGCTGGTCCCCCGCCGGGTGGAAGCCGCCGAATGGAACAAGGACGCCTTTGGCGCCAAGAAGCTCGAGGAGGCCATCCAGGCGCTCTACGGCACGGCCGCCCATACCCC
>JBGPBL010000027.1:0-31741 GCA_041481225.1 Sulfurifustaceae bacterium
CACCAACCCCTGCAAAATGGTAGCGATCTGTTGCCCTACCTGTTCCGGATTTTGACGTGCGTCGATGATGTGTACACGCCTTGGCTCACGCGCGGCGCGGTCGAGATAGCGCTGGCGGACGCGACCGAAAAATTCGTTATTCTCCTGTTCAAAGCGGTCCGGTTTACTGCGATTTACGGCTCGCTGTCTTCCCGTTTCTACTGGAACATCGAAGAGCAGGGTCAAATCCGGACGTAAATTTCCCTGTACCCAGGTTTCCAGGATGGCGATACGTTCATCTGGTACGCCACGGCCACCGCCCTGATAGGCATAGGAGGCATCGGTAAAACGGTCGCACAACACGGTTTTACCCGCGGCCAGCGCCGGAAGAACAATTCTGGCAAGATGTTCGGCGCGCGCCGCAAACATGAGGAGCAATTCCGTATCGGGAGAGATATGAAGTTCATGGCTGTGCAGCAGTACGTCACGGATGCGCTCGCCCGCCTCGGTCCCGCCCGGCTCACGGGTAACAACCACATCACGCCCTGCCTGCTGCAACCATTCCTGGGTAAAGGCGAGGCTGGTGCTTTTACCTGCACCTTCCCCGCCCTCCAATGTAATAAATAATCCCTTTCGCATCATCGTTCTTCAGGGAAGCTTGGCCGCTCCATTCGCCTGGGTGTTGGGGCCTGGTTTGGGCACAGGATTTGAACTGAAGTTCTTTGCTTTTCCGTTCAGCTGATATTTGACCACAGCGTTATTGTGTTCCACCAGTGTCTCGGAAAAATAATGCCCACCGTCGCCACGCGCGACAAAGTATAACGCGCGGGTATCGATGGGGTGTAACACCGCCTCCAGCGATGCCTTGCCCGGCATGGCAATGGGTGTTGGCGGGAGACCAGTGCGTGTGTAGGTACTGTAAGGGGTATATTGTCTCAGATCCTTCGAACGGATCTTGCCGTGGTAGGAATCCCCCATGCCATAAATCACCGTCGGATCGGATTGCAACTTCATTCCATGTCGTAAGCGGTTGATGAATACCCCAGCCACCATTCGCCGCTCGTCTACCCGCCCGGTTTCCTTCTCAATGATCGAGGCAAGGATCAGCGCTTCATAAGGATTTTTATACGGAAGGTTTCCATCCCGGATATCCCATTGCAGCCGCAGGAGCGTTTGCATTTTTTCATAGGCAAGCGCAAGAATCGCAAGATCAGTTTGCCCAGCCGAGTAATAATAAGTGTCGGGATAAAACATCCCTTCGGGATGCTGGTCGGGGTGGCCCAGTTTCTCCATCACGGCACGCCGGGAGAGATTGGTGACGGTATGCGTCAGTTTCGGCGCGTTGTCGAGTGCCTGGAGAAATTCCTTGAAGGTCCAGCCTTCCACCAGCACGAGAGGATACTCGACCACACGTCCGGCAATAACCTGGTCCAGCAACTCCCTTGCGCTCATGCCATCGCGAAATTGATATTCCCCCGCCTTCAAGGCGCGGTCATGTCCGGAAACGTAGGCAAGCCAAACGAATGAACGGCTCTCCAGAAGAACCCCACGCTGACTCAGCTCACGGGCGAAACCACGCAACGTCATCCCGGATTTGACAAGGTAGGTCTCCTCACCAGGCTTCAGCGGATGACTCCAGGCCCAGAACAGGTAGGTGGCGCTGATAGCGACAACCACCAGAAGCGCCGTGATGGCTCTAGTTACATTCTTGTGCATGGTATAGCGCCTGCTGCAATTGTCGTGTGATGCGGCCTACGGTAAATTCCTGCCGCTCCAGTTTACGCACGGGCCAGAGGCCAATAAGACTGTTCGTAAGAAATATTTCATCGGCGCCAAGAATGTCCTTGCGGCTGATGTCGGTAATACGACAAGGAATTGAGGCGGTCACCGCGCATTCGAGTACAACGCCCCGCATGATGCCCTCCACACCGCATTGTGACACATCGGGTGTCAACAATGTCCCTTGGGACACCGCAAAAACGTTGCTCATGATGCCCTCCACCACGTGCCCGTCCGCGTCCTGCACCAACCCTTCCTGATAGTCGTCCTGCCATTCCGCACGCGCCAGCACCTGCTCGAGACGGTTTAAATGCTTGATGCCGGCAAGAAAACGATTGCGCGAGAGCGTCATACGACAGAAGCGCACCATCACCCCCAGCTGTGGATAGGTGGCAGGATAATCCAGCCACGGTGAAAGGCTGAGTACGCGTGTCGGTGAGGCGCTGGCGACCGGTCCGTATCCACGGTCGGAAGCACCACGGGTGATAATAATTTTAAGCACGGCACGTTCATGGTTTATACAAAGCTGCTCGGCTTCACGGCGCAGCAGCGGTTCCGGCGGTGGTGTGAAGCCAAGGCGTTCCGCTCCGTGCCGCAATCGCCGCATGTGCCGATCCCAGAAAATCGGTTTGCCCTTGGTGACCGCCAGTGTTTCAAACAGACCGTCACCATATTGAAAACCGCGATCACGGATCGATAGCTGCTCCTGAAACTCGCCATTGATCAAGGTTGTGGGGGCGATGTTCATATACCTAATGCCGCCAACAGACCCTTCGCCTTGGCGCGCGTCTCTTGCAGTTCCCGCTCCGGGATGGAGTCGGCCACGATGCCCGCACCAGCACGCAGCTGGATTTCACGACCATTTTGGACCAATGTGCGGATGAGAATATTTAAGTCCATGCTCCCGTCGCGATTCACGTATCCCATGGAACCGGTGTAGGCCATGCGTGGTGTGTGCTCCAGTTCCGCAATGATCTGCATACACCGCACCTTGGGGCAACCGGTGATGGTGCCGCCAGGAAACACCGCCCGCATGACGCCAGCCGGTGATGTGTTATCGCGCAGGCTTCCACTCACCTCCGACACGATATGATGTACGTGCCGGTAGGATTCGAGCACCATTAATTCATTTACCTTGACGGTTCCGGTGCGGCATACACGTCCGAGATCGTTACGCTCAAGATCGATCAGCATGATGTGCTCCGCCCGTTCCTTCGGATGCTGCATCAACGCCTGTGCCAATTTGCGATCTTCCGCTGAATCCGGGCTGCGTGGATGTGTTCCCGCGATCGGGCGTGTCCGTACCATTCCGTTGCGAACTTCCACGAGCCGTTCCGGCGACGAACTGATAATCGCCCGCCCCTTGCCAAAGGTCATCAGGCCGGCAAAGGGCGCCGGATTGGAGGAACTCAGGCGACGGAACAGCGACAAGGGTGTCGTGGTCTTTTCCAGCTCGATCCTCCAGGCGCGCGACAGGTTGACCTGAAATACATCTCCGGCCTGGATATAGTTCTTGATGCGTCCAACCTGTTCCAGGAATTGCTCGGGGGGTTCTTCATGAATGGTTCCCAGGACTATGTCGGCATCGAGTGGCATTTCCTGCCGACCCACGTCGTCTTGCAACAAGGGCAACAGTTCTTTCTCACAGCCGGTTTCACACACCAGCAAGGTTTGGCACGTGGCGTAGTCGTTAATGACCGAGGCCGGAACTCGTGTGGCGCTGGCTACGGGGAAGGTCGATTTACAGGTGGCGTTGCCGATGGATGGTTCAACCTGCGCCGCCAGTTCATAGCCCATAAAGACAAACCATCCTCCGGTAAAAGGAGGCGCGTCGTCCAGGGGTGCATGGCGCGCAACGGCGGGCACAGATAATCGGCGCCATTCCCGATCAAACGCCGCGAGAAAATCATTCGCGTTGAGTTTTTGTTGATTGTGGTAAAGCTGCTGACCCGCATCGAGGATGAGCGATTCACCGGGAAAGGCAAACAGAATGTCGTAACGCGAACGCGGTGATCCCTGCGCCGTGCTTGCCAGCAGATGCGGATAACGTTCCGGATTCTGCGCGTGCAGCGCACCGAGATCGGACGTACCCGCCAACCTGACGCAGGTATAGCCAGATGAGGAAACTGGTTTTTTCTTGTGTGTCTGTCCGGCAATCACGCCAGTTTGCGAAATACCAGCGTTCCGTTGGTGCCGCCAAATCCGAAGGAATTGGAAATCGCGACGTCGATCTTCATCTGGCGCGGGGTGTTTGGGACATAGTCCAGATCACAATCGGGATCCGGCGTGACGAAGTTGATCGTGGGTGGTGCAATCTGGTGATGCACGGCCAGCGCCGTGTAAACCGCCTCGATACCGCCGGCCGCACCCAGCAGATGACCTGTCATGGATTTGGTTGAACTCATTGCCAGTTTGTGCGCATGGTCACCAAATGCCGCCTTGGCAGCGAGCGTTTCCGCACGATCGCCCAATGGCGTAGACGTACCGTGGGCATTGATGTACTGCACCTGCCCGGTATTCAGGCCGGCATTGCGTAGCGCGTTGCGCATGCAGCGTGCCGCACCTTCTCCGCCTTCCGAAGGGCTTGTCATGTGGTAGGCATCGCCGCTCATGCCAAAACCAACGAGCTCGCAATAAATTTTCGCCCCGCGCTTCTTCGCGTGTTCGTATTCTTCGAGTACCACCACTCCCGCCCCTTCGCCCAGCACGAAACCATCGCGGTCCTTGTCCCAGGGACGGCTCGCGGTTTCGGGGCTGTCGTTACGCGTGGATAACGCCTTGGCGTTGCCGAACCCGGCCAACGCGGTAGGCGTGATAGCGGCTTCGGCGCCACCAGCGATCATGACGTCGGCGTCGCCGTACTCGATCAACCGGCCAGCATCGCCAATACCATGGGTGGCCGAGGCACAGGCGGTCACCATGGCAAGATTAGGCCCCTTGAACCCATACATGACCGATAAGTCACCCGAGATCATATTGATGATGCTCATAGGGACGTAAAACGGAGAGACGCGACGTGGGCCTTTTTCCAGAATGGTGCGGGTGGTGTCCTCGATGGTGCCAACACCACCAATGCCGGATCCGAGATGCACGCCGATACGCTCGGCATTGGCCTCAGTGACTTCCAGGCCGGAATCCTTGATTGCCTCGATGCTGGCGGCCATACCGAGTTGGATGAAGCGATCCATGCGGCGCGCCTCTTTCTCGGAAATGCCGAATTGGGTGGGGTCGAAGTTTTTTACTTCACCGGCGATCGTGGCAGGGTAGCCGGTAGCGTCAAAGCGTGTCACCCGCCCTATTCCGCTTTTTCCGGCCAGGATATTTTGCCAATTTTCCGCTGTGCCGATGCCGACTGGTGAGACAACTCCAAGCCCGGTGATAACAATACGCCGCTTGCTCAAGACAGGTTCCCTCAGATTGGCGGCGCAGGATTACCCGCCGCGCTTAACAAAGCCAAGAGGCCGTCACCACGGCAGTGGATGACGGCCTCTCCTGCTGTTTGAGTCGATCAACTCTGATGAGAATTGATGTAGTCGATGGCCTGCTTCACGGTAGTGATCTTTTCGGCCTGCTCATCAGGGATTTCGCAGTCGAACTCTTCTTCCAGTGCCATGACGAGTTCAACGGTATCCAGGGAGTCGGCGCCCAGGTCGTCCACGAAAGAAGCATCCGGTTTGACTTCGCCTTCGTTGACACCCAGTTGTTCCACAACGATTTTCTTGACGCGCTCTTCTATACTGCTCATGGGTAAAATGTCCTCCAAAATTGACTTGCTGCCCCC
Source organism: Sulfurifustaceae bacterium (assembly GCA_041481225.1). Classification (GTDB taxonomy): domain Bacteria; phylum Pseudomonadota; class Gammaproteobacteria; order Acidiferrobacterales; family Sulfurifustaceae; genus Sulfuricaulis. The sequence continues at coordinate 5,540 of JBGPBL010000027.1, forward strand.
GTGCGGGCGCATAGTTAACACCATTTGCCTAAAATCGTCCAGCCAATCAACAAATTGGCTTAATTCATATACATACCGCCATTGACATGCAGGGTCATGCCGGTGATGTAGGCGGCCTGGGGTGACGCCAGAAATGCTACGGCATAAGCCACTTCTTCCGCCGTGCCCAAACGCCCCAAGGGGATCTGGTTCACAAGCAGTTCTTTCTGGGCCTCAGGCAGACGGCGGGTCATGTCGGTATCGATAAAACCCGGCGCCACGGCATTGACCGTGATATGGCGAGAACCGATTTCACGCGCCAGTGAGCGGGTGAATCCTGTCAACCCAGCCTTGGCCGCCGCGTAGTTTACTTGGCCCGCATTGCCTATGGAGCCCACCACCGAGCTGATACTGATAATCCGGCCGGCGCGGGCCTTCATCATGGGACGTAGGCAAGCCTTGCTCATACGGTATACCGATTTGAGATTGGTCTCCATAATAGAGTCCCATTCGTCTTCCGACATGCGCAACAACAGGTTGTCGCGTGTGATCCCGGCGTTATTGACGAGAATAGTAGGAGCTCCGCTGGTCTTTTCCATGTCCGACAGCACCGCCGCAACGGATTCTGTCTTGGTGACATCCAGCACGACACCTCGCCCAACTATATCTTTCTCTTTCAATATGCTGCTGATGTTCTCTGCGCCATTGCTTGAGGTAGCAGTACCTATGATGTGCGCACCCTGACGTCCCAGTTCGAGTGCAATGGCTTGTCCAATTCCGCGACTGGCCCCGGTAACCAGGGCGACCTGACCTTTAAGTAGCATACCCTCCTCCTTCCCTATGATCCTGATGCGAACGTCAGGGCCTCACGCAACGTCGCCGGATCGTACACCGGCTGCGTCTCGGCGGTTTTGACAATGCGCTTGTTAAGGCCAGCGAGAACCTTGCCTGGACCGCATTCTATCAATTTGTTGACGCCATCGGCCGCCATTTTCTGGATGGTTTCCACCCAACGCACAGGAGATTCGATTTGCCGCACCAACGCGTGACGTATGGCGTCGGCACTCGTTTCCGATTGAACATGGGCGTTATGAATGACGGGGACTTTTGGCGGGCGAATGTCCACCAGCTTCAGGCGTTCCGCCATTCGTTCCGCCGCCGGGTGCATCAAGGCGCTATGAGAAGGCACACTGACCGGCAACAGAATGGCACGCTTGGCTCCGGCCGCTTTAGATTGGGCGACGGCCCGTGCAACGGCCGTGGCAGTACCGGCAATAACCACTTGTCCCGGCGAATTGAAGTTCACGGCATCCAGCACTTCGCCTTCGGCCGCCTGATGGCACAACTGGCGCACGGCTCCATCCTCAAGACCAAGAATGGCTGCCATGCCGCCCTGTCCCGCCGGCACGGCATCCTGCATGAACCGCCCGCGATCGGACACAAGTTTTATGGCATCGGCAAATGTCACCGCTTCGGCACAAACCAATGCCGTGTACTCACCAAGGCTGTGGCCGGCCATGACAGAAGGGCGTACGCCGTTGTTTGCCAGCCACACGCGCCAGATCGCTACACCGGACGCCAGCATGGCGGGCTGGGTAATCTGGGTTTCATTAAGCTTTTCTTCAGGGCCGGTCGCCACGACCTGCCACAGATCGTAGCCAAGCACCTGCGAGGCCTCGGCAAAAGTAGCTTTAACTTGGACGTATTCGCGTGAGAGGTCGGCCAACATGCCGACCGCCTGTGAACCTTGTCCCGGGAAAACAAATGCGAGAGTCATTATGAGTGCACCAATCCGCTCTGGAAGGAATTGATTCTAGAAGTTAAATAATACCGAGCCCCAGGTAAAGCCACCGCCGAAGGCCTCCATCAGCACCGTGTCACCACGCTGGATGCGCCCGTCGCGCACCGCTTCGTTGAATGCCAGCGGAATCGAGGCGGCCGAGGTGTTGCCATGACGGTCAACCGTCAACACCACGTGGTCCATGGACATGTTCAATTTTTTGGCCGTGGCGTTGATGATGCGGGTGTTGGCCTGATGCGGCACCAGCCATTTGATGTCAGATTTCTTCATGTGATTGGCGGCAAGCGTTTCGTCCACGATGCGCCCGAGCGTGTTGACCGCCACCTTGAATACTTCGCTGCCTTCCATTTTTACGAAGGCATTGCCGCCGACAACCTTATCGTAACCCTGGGAAACACCGGCGGGCACCTCGAGCAGGCTTTTGTATTTCCCGTCGGCATGCAGGTGGGTGGAGATAATTCCAGGTTTGTCGTCAGCAGTCAGAATCACCGCGCCGGCCCCATCGCCAAACAACACGCACGTGGTGCGGTCTGTCCAGTCAACGATGCGCGAGATCGTTTCAGACCCCACGACTAAGGCGCAGCGTGAGGTGCCGGAACGAATAAATTTATCGGCAATGGAAAGCGCGTACACAAAACCGGTGCAGACCGCCTGCACGTCGAAGGCCGGACAACCGTGGATATCGAGACGCTGCTGCAGCAGACAGGCCGTGCTCGGGAAAATCTGGTCGGGGGTGGTGGTTGCCACGATAATCAGATCGATATCGTTTATGCGAATGCCTGCCGCCTCGATGGCCTGACGCGCCGCCTGCTCGGCCATGGAGCCGCTGGTTTCACCTTCTCCGGCAATGTGCCGTTCGCGGATACCGGTACGATCAATGATCCACTGATCGGTGGTGTCGACCATTTTTTCCAGTTCCTTGTTGGTCAGCACCTTGGGCGGCAGATAACCGCCCGTGCCTGAAATGCGGGAGTACTTCACGCGGGCTGGCCTCCGTTCGGCAATTTGGCGAGTTCGCGGCCAATGTGCAGAGGAACCTGATTACGCGCCTCCGCCAGCGCCTCGAGGATGGCGTATTCGAAGGCGAGTTTATCGGCCCCACCATGGCTCTTGATGACCGTTCCGTTGAGACCAATGAATGTCGCGCCGTTGTAGCGGCGTGGGTCAACGCGCTTGCGGAAGGCCAACAATGCCGGTAGCGCCAACAGCGCGGACAGCTTGGTCAGCAGATTGCGTTTGAATTCCTGCTTGATGAAATGCGCGATCATGCGCGCGAACCCTTCGCTCGTCTTGAGCATCACGTTCCCGACAAAGCCGTCGCACACGATGACATCCATGTCACCGGTATATATTTCGTCACCCTCGACATAACCGCAATAGTTGATCGAGGTCGCGCGCAGCAGTTCATGGGTTTTCTTGACCGTGTCATTCCCCTTGATGTCTTCTTCACCGATGTTGAGCAAACCCACACGTGGGCGGGATTTTCCTTCGACGGCGCCGACCAGGATGGAGCCCATGATGGCAAATTGCACGAGCTGCTCCGGCGTGCAATCCACGTTGGCGCCAAGGTCAAGCACGTGCACGTGGTTGTGTATCGTGGGCAGCGTCGTGACGATGGCCGGACGGTCAATGCCTGGCAGGGTCTTAAGTACGAAACGCGCGGTAGCCATGAGCGCGCCGGTATTACCGGCCGAGACAGCGGCCTGCGCCAGGCCTTCCTTGACGAGGTTGATGGCCACACGCATGGAGGAATCTTTTTTTCCACGCAACGCCTGTGCCGGCGGCTCATCCATGCCAACCAGCTCGGAGGCGTGGTGGATGGTAAGACGTTCGTGCTCGCTCGCATGCTGTTTCCCAAGTTCAGCGAGAACCGCCTCGCGTACGCCAACGAGTATCAACTTCAACTCAGGTTGGGTTTTGAGGATCGCGATCGCCGCGGGCACGGTGACGCCGACACCGTGGTCGCCCCCCATGGCGTCGAGGGCAATCGTGATCAAGTCTTATTAACCTCTGGAGGGTTCAGCCAGAATCCCGAATTACTCGGATTTGGTCTCAATGACTTTGCGGCCGCGATAGTACCCATCCGCGGAGACATGGTGCCGGCGGTGTTTCTCGCCGCTCGTCTTGTCGATGGACAGGGTCGGTTTTGTCAGCGCGTCGTGTGACCGCCGCATGCCGCGTCGGGATGGTGATACTCGGCTTTTCTGTACGGCCATGGTAAATCCTCGTTAAAAGTAAAATCCGTATTATTTCGTTCGTTTCAACTCACTTAACACTGAAAAGGGATTTTTTTTCACCTTTCCTGCTTTTCCACTTTCCTTGACTGGGCTGGCGCCGCCAGCCACATAAACTTTACCCGGACACTCATTCAGGCCATGCAGGGGCACCATTGGCATGGCTAACAGTAATTCATCTTCCACCACACTGCTGAGCAACAGTGGTTTGTCCACCACCATGACATCGGCTTCAAGCTCCAGCAAGGCCGGGTTGCTCCCCGGTCGCATGAGCATGAGGCTTGGCCGTGCCTCAAGCCAAAAATCCATTTCTTCGAGACAACGCTGACACGTCACCCGCAGTTTAACGCTCACATCGCCGCGCATCTCATACAATCCCTCACCCTCACTGCGCTCAAAGGAGAGATCGACATGGACGTCGCCAGAGCCATCCAGGCAGGCTTGCACCAAGCGCGGCATACTCTTCAGCGGGAGTGTGCCGGTCAGCCGTGCCCCCCTTTCAGCCAGCTGGATCGGATCAATCGAAGCCGGAAGGGTGCCAAACATAGGCCGCGCATCATATATTCCGGGCTAACTTGTGTCAAAATAGGCGTTTACCGGGTACGGAAGGACGGCCGGGATTATTGACACATCCAGCCCCTTTCCGTACAAAGCATGTCCGGTGTCCGGTCAGGTTTCCGGGCCAATCCAGCGGAGTTTCAGCGTGATTAAGAAGATTCTCGTTGCCAACCGCGGCGAAATCGCGGTGCGCATCGTGCGCGCTTGCGCCGAAATGGACATTAAGTCTGTCGCCATCTATGCCGATGCCGACCGCCATGCCCTGCACGTCAAAAAAGCGGATGAATCCTATAATGTCGGCCCTGACCCCGTCGGCGGCTACTTAAATGCCCATCGTATCGTGAATCTGGCAGTGGCCAGCGGCTGCGATGCACTGCATCCGGGATACGGATTTCTTTCTGAAAATCCGCAACTTGCCGAAATCTGCGCCAAACGGGGCATCATCTTCATTGGACCCTCGGCAGACACCATCCGCCGTATGGGTGACAAACTCGAAGCACGCCAGTGCATGAAGACCGCCGGCATACCCATGGTTCCGGGCAGCGACGGCAATATCGGTGACCTCCACGAAGCCGTAGCACTCGCCAGGGAGATCGGTTATCCCGTGATGCTCAAGGCCACCTCTGGCGGCGGCGGTCGCGGCATACGGCGCTGCAACAACGAAGAAGAACTACGCCGCAATTTCGACCGCGTCGTATCCGAAGCCACAAAGGCCTTTGGCAGTGCCAACGTATTTATTGAAAAAGCCATCGTCAATCCGCGCCACATCGAAGTTCAGATATTGGGCGACAAATTCGGCAACGTGATCCATCTCTTCGAGCGCGATTGCTCCATCCAGCGTCGCCACCAGAAGCTGGTCGAAATCGCCCCCTCCCCCCAACTGACGGAGGAACAGCGCGCCGCGGTATGCGAACTCGGTGTGCGCGCCGCGAAAACCGTGCATTATGAAAATGCCGGCACGGTGGAATTCCTGTTCGACCACGATGGCAATTTCTATTTCATGGAAATGAATACCCGCCTCCAGGTGGAGCACACAATTACCGAACAGATCACCGGCGTCGACATCGTGCAAGAACAGATCCGCATCGCCGAGGGACAGCCCATGTCCTACACGCAGGACCAGATCCAGCGACGCGGATACGCGATGCAGTTTCGCATCAACGCCGAAGATCCGAAGAACGATTTCTTGCCAAACTTCGGACGCATCACGCGTTACTATTCACCGGGCGGCCCGGGAGTGCGCACCGATGCGGCGATTTACACCGGTTATGAATTTCCGCCGTATTACGACTCCATGTGCGCCAAGCTCACGGTCTGGGCTCTGACGTGGGACAAGGTGCTCGCACGCGGCAAGCGTGCACTGATGGACATGGGCCTGCATGGCGTCAAAACGACCAAGCCCTTCCACCTGGAAATCCTCAAGACACCGGAGTTTCAGGCGGGGAAATTCGATACCGGGTTTATCGAGCAGCATCCGGAGCTGCTGAATTATTCTGTTCGTCGCCCACCGGCAGATCTGGCCGCCGCCATCGCGGCCGCCATCGCCGCTCACCACGGCCTTTAGGAGAAAGAAATCGTCATGGCCACGCCATCCAGGAAAAAAGTACTGATCACCGAAGTCGCGCTGCGCGACGCACACCAGTCGCTGCTCGCCACGCGTATGCGCACCGAGGACATGCTGCCGATCTGTGACAAGCTGGATAACGCTGGCTTCTGGTCGCTCGAAGCCTGGGGTGGCGCCACCTTTGACGCCTGTTTGCGTTTTTTGAAGGAAGATCCATGGGAACGTCTACGCAAACTCAAGAAGGCGCTGCCCAAAACCCCGATCCAGATGTTGCTGCGTGGCCAGAATCTGCTCGGTTACCGCCACTACTCTGATGACGTGGTCGAAGCCTTTGTGAAAAAGGCAGCGGAAAACGGTGTGGACGTGTTCCGCATCTTCGATGCGATGAATGACATGCGCAATATCGAGGTTTCGGTCAAGGCCGTGCTCAAGGCGCGCAAGCATGCCCAGGGCGCCATCTGCTACACCGTCAGTCCGGTGCACACGACGGCACATTTCATCAAACAGGCGAAGCAATTGCAGAAAATGGGATGTCATTCGATCGTCATCAAGGACATGGCCGGATTGCTGACACCCGCTGCGACCGTGGAACTCTTTTCGGCTCTTTCAAGGGCCGTCAAACTTCCGCTGGCGTTCCACTCGCACACCACCATTGGTGTGGCCAATATCTGCATGTACCTGGCTGTGGAACACGGCGCACGTCACGTGGATACTGCCATCAGCTCGCTGTCTTGGGGCACCAGCCACTCTCCCACCGAAAGCATGGTCGCCGCTTTCCGTGCCACCCCCTATGACACCAAACTGAACCTTGAACAGTTGCAGGAAATCGGGTTTTACTTCCGCGGTGTGCGCAAGAAATATCACCAGTTCGAAAGCGAATACGCCGAGATTGATACCCGCGTCATGTTGAGTCAGGTTCCCGGCGGTATGATTTCGAATCTATCCAACCAGCTGAAGGAGCAAGGTGCGCTCAATCGAATGAACGAAGTGCTCGCGGAAATACCGCGTGTGCGCGAAGACCTGGGCTATCCCCCGCTGGTGACGCCGACCTCACAGATCGTCGGCACCCAAGCCGTGCTCAACGTGCTCACTGGCCAGCGCTATAAGAGCATTACGAATGAAGTGAAGCTCTACCTCCAGGGCCGCTATGGTAAGGCACCCGGGAAGGTCAACGGGATCATGCGCAACATGGCGATCGGCAATGAAGAAGTCATTACCTGCCGCCCAGCCGACCGCCTCAAGCCTGAAATGCACCGGTTGCGTGAGGAGATCGGCGAACTCGCCCACTCCGAAGAAGATGTGCTGACCTATGCCATGTTCCCGGAAATCGGCCGCAAGTTCCTGGAGGAACGGGCCATGGGCACACTCAGGCCAGAAGAGCTCCAGCCGCCGATCTCCACCGGACCCGCCGGCCTGACGACCCTGGCGCCCACGGAATTCAATGTCACCATGCATGGCGAAACCTACCATATTGAAGTGAAGGGCGTGGGACACAAGACGGATGGGCAGCGCCCGTTCTTTGTGGCCGTGGACGGCGTGCCTGAACAAATCCTCATCGAAACGCTTTCAGAGATGGCGCCTGCCGAAACGACGGTGCCCGATGCCCGACCTGTGCCCAAGGGCTCCAAACGACCGAAGGCGACAAAGGAAGGCCATGTCACCAGTTCCATGCCAGGCACCATCGTCGATATCATGGTGAAGGCCGGCGACAAGGTTAAGGCTGGTGACCCAGTGTTGGTGATCGAGGCCATGAAAATGGAAAATGAAGTACCCGCAACGATTGCCGGTACGGTCAAGGCCGTCAACGTGGCCAAGGGCGATAGCGTCAACCCGGACGAAGCCCTGGTAGAAATTGAGTAAGATATTTTGCCGCTTTAGCTTTATTTCTGAATTGACCTCTGCGTCATGGCGGCGAACGACATCATGAAACTCATCCTCGCCTCGTCTTCGCCCTACCGCCGCGAACTTCTGGAACGTCTGAAAATCCCATTTGAAGTAATCTCGCCGGAGGTGGACGAAACACCGCACACAGGCGAAACACCGGAGCAACTGGTGGAACGCCTGGCGATGGAAAAGGCACGCAAGGTGGCCGTGCAACACCCGGCGTCCTTGGTGATCGGTTCAGATCAGGTGGCGGTATATAACGGCACCATCGTTGGCAAGCCGCATCGTCACGACAAGGCGGTCGAGCAGCTGCGTCTGGCCTCGGGCCGTACCGTCACGCTCTATACCGGGCTGGCATTGGTCAATGCCAGCACAAACCGTGTTCAGTGTGAAGTCATTCCTTACCGGGTGTCATTTCGTGCACTCAGCGACACTCAGATCGAAAACTATCTGCGCAAGGAGCAACCCTATTCCTGTGCCGGCAGTGTCAAGTCGGAAGGATTGGGCATTGCCTTGCTGGAAAAATTCGAGGGCGACGATCCCAATACGCTTATCGGACTGCCGCTGATCCGGCTGGTGCGAATGCTTGAGAACGAAGGCGTAAAAATAATCTAATAGACACTGGTCCTGTAAATCCGGTCGACTTTTTTATTACCTCAGACTCGGTGCACGACCGAGGATTTCCATACCCAAGGTCTGCGCCATGGCCGTGCCCAGCCGCCGCGAAAAACGATCAAACAGGTTCTCGCGGTAGGTAAAGTCCACCACCTCTTCAACACCGATGACCTCGCGTGCCACGTAACTCGCACTGCCCAACTCGTCCACCAATCCCATTTGGACCGCCTGATCGCCAGTCCAGAAGAGACCGGAGAACATGTCTTTGGATTCCTTTAGTGCCTTGCCTCGTCCCTGACGCACGGCGTCGATGAACTGCTTGTGTATCTGGTTTAGCATATCTTGGGCAAACTGACGTTCGTCCGGTTTCATAGCACTGAACGGATCCAGCAATCCTTTGTGCTCACCGGCGGTCAGCAGTCTCCGTTCCACGCCGACTTTTTTCATCACATCCACAAATCCGAAACCATTCATCAGCACCCCAATGGAACCGACGATGCTCGCTTTGTCGGCATAGATCTTGTCCGCCGAGGCAACCGCGTAATAACAGCCGGAGGCGCAGACATCGCCAATCACGGCATACAGCGGAATCTTCGGGTACTTGGTGCGCAGCCGTTTGATTTCATCGTTGATGTAACTGGACTGTACCGGACTGCCACCGGGGCTGTTGGCGCGCAGGATCACGCCCACGGTCGTGGCGCTTTCGAATGCCGTGCGCAGACCGGAAATGACGTTATCCGCACTGGCCATGCTGCTGGCACTGATTTCGCCATCCAGATCGACAAGCGCCGTATGCCGCGCCAATGCTTTGCCACTGAAGCCATCCGACTGCGTCAAAATCAGTATCGACACCAGATACACGGCGAAGAACAGTTTGAAAAAAATTCCCCAGCGGCGCGCCTTGCGTTGCTCATTCAACGAGGCGAACGCGAGTTTTTCGAGTAGATCACGCTCCCAATGGGGTGACCGGCCCGGCTCACTGGAAGGCGGGGTTTGTGTATCGTTGTCCGTCATGGAATTGCCTCATACGACTTCGTCTGATGGTGCTAAGTGTATATCATCCCCTGCCTCAAGACAGAGGAGACCGTTTCCTTCGGTGACCATGAGTTTTACCAGACCCGCACCGTGACACGGCCCACCGACGCAGGCCCCGCTGGCGGGTGCAAACCGCGCCCCGTGCGCGGCACAGATAAGGTGTTCGCCAAAGGCATCAAAGAATTCGCCCTCCGCCCAGTCGAGCTCAAGCGCCCGGTGGGCGCAGCGATTGAGGTAGGCATACACCTTGTCATCGAAGCGAATGACAAAGGCCGGGGCAATCTCGCCGTGCCTTCGTACCTGGAAGCGGATCCCGCGCCCGCCGTTCAGGAGTTCACTGCTGTGGCAGATGACGCGTCGTCCCTCTCGCGCAGCCATGCACATACCTCCGCAAACGAATCCAGACACGCCAGTGGGTCATGTTCCAGTAACAATTCCCGCGCATGCACACCGTAAGTGACCGCCACCCCATCCATGGAAGCCGAGCGTGCCATCTGCATGTCGTAAGTCGTGTCCCCCACCATCAGCGCCTGATCAGGGGTGAACCCGGTTTGATCGAGAATGTCCTCAAGCATCCGCGGGTGCGGCTTGGAAAAGGCCTCATCCGCACAGCGCGTGGCGCAGAATAGATGCGCTGTGTGGCTGTCGCTGAGCACCCGGTCAAGCCCGCGGCGTGCCTTGCCCGTGGCGACGGCAAGCAGATACCCGCGTGCCGCCAACATTTCCAGGCCTGCGCGCACGCCGGGGAATAGCTCCATGCCGGTGGCGTCGAGGTGCAGAAAATGCGTGCGATAACGCTCGATTACCAGCGCCCGAACTGTCGCATCCGTCTGTGGCAAGAGTACATCCACGGCCTCCTGGAGACCCAGGCCGATAATATGGCGTATCGCCGCCTCGCCGGGGTCCGGCGCCTGAGCGTCCGTCAGCGCGGCTGAAAAACAGCGGACAATTTTGGCCACGGAATCCATCAGGGTTCCGTCCCAATCGAAAATGATCAATTTATGCGGGCGTTTCATCACGCAGACGTTCCAGGACAGCGGTGAGTTCTGATGGAATTGGGGCCTCGACCGTCATTTTACTAGCCCGCGTAGGGTGGGTAAAACACAGCTGCCGTGCATGCAGGAACAGACGCTTGAGGCCCATGGGGCGAAGCGCGCGGTTAAATTCCCAGTTCCCGTATTTGTCATCGCCGGCAATTGGGTGATTCACGTGGGCCGCGTGTACTCGGGCCTGATGGGTACGCCCGGTCAGTAGTTTGATTTCCATGAGGGTCGCGGATCCATACCGACCTTTGGGTGTAAAGATACTCTCCGCTTCCTTACCCTCTTCGGACACCTCCACTTTGCGCTTGCCCCTGCCCGGCTCACCGCGCTCAAGCGCAGCCGATACATGCCGCGCCCCGCCCCGCCAACCTCCCATGACGAGGGCCAGGTAACGTTTTTCCATTCCGCCTTCGCGCAATTGCTGGTGCAGCGACATAAGCGCAGTGCGCGTTTTCGCCACCAATAGACAGCCTGAGGTCTCCCGGTCCAGACGATGCACTAATTCAAGCATCGGCGCCTCCGGATACAGCTGGCGCAGGGCCTCGATCAGCCCAACACTCACTCCGCTCCCGCCATGAACGGCCAGGCCGGTCGGTTTGTCCAATACCAGAATTTGGTCGTCCTCATAAAGGATACGGTCCGCCAACCAGGTAAATCTGTCTCCCAGTTCGACTCGTTCCGGCGCCGGGGCCGTCCTGACAGGCGGAATCCGGACCACGTCACCCAGTTCCAGTCGATAATCCGGCTTGGCGCGCCCACGATTGATACGGACCTCTCCCTTGCGCAGAATGCGGTAAATCCGGCTTTTCGGCACTCCCTTCAACATGAAAATCAGGAAGTTATCTAGGCGTTGGCCAGCGTGGGACTCGTCGATTTCGACGAATCGGACCGGAATTTTGTCGGGTTTGGTGTCGGTTTCCATGCAAAAACCATGATAACAGATTGCTGAGGTACCCTTTCGTTGATATAGTAGTTGTGTGTACTTTTAGTGAATTCTCTAATTTTGATTCAAGTACACGGAACTCAAAGAGTTTTCGCGCAGGCCAAAAGCCGGGTGCGAAGGTTTTCTCGCTCGACGGCGCCGGTAAACAAACGTAACAATCCGGGTGCCTGGATACGCGACAGGACCAAAAACAAGGGTGACAGCCTCTCCCCTGATCTGTAGAGGCGTATAGAAATAGACGCTCCGGAAAAGCGAGCACCTGCCGACAATTTCAATGGCAGACAACGCGCGAGACAGCAAGATCCTGTCCATCGCGCGAAAGTAAAGTCTGATTAACGGAACCCGTGCGCCAGTGTCGCGCGGGACAAAAACAGGAATCGGCCAAAAGCGGTTCCTGACCCTGTCGGAAGGGTAGCCTCACGGCGCTGATACAAAACAGCGTGAGGCGGACGTGGCGCGCAAAGCCAAGCGTCGGGGATACATACAATGAAACGCATCTTGTTTAACGCAACTCATCCCGAGGAGTTGCGGTTGGCTATTGTCGATGGCCAGAAACTTCTCGACCTCGATATCGAGTCTTCCACCTACCAGCAGAAAAAAGGCAACATCTACAAGGGCAAGATAACCCGCGTAGAACCAAGTCTGGAAGCCGCTTTCGTCGATTACGGCTCCGAGCGGCAGGGTTTCCTGCCGCTCAAGGAAATCTCCCGCATCTACTTCCAGGGTTACGATGAACGCACACCCATGAGCCAGGTGCGCATCAAGGACGTGGTCAAGGAAGGCCAGGAGCTGGTTGTGCAGATCGACAAGGAGGAGCGCGGCACCAAGGGCGCGGCGCTCACCACCTTCATCAGTCTTGCCGGCCGTTATCTTGTGCTTATGCCCAACAATCCCAAGGGCGGCGGCATCTCCCGCCGCATCGAGGGTGAAGAACGCGCGGAATTGCGCGAGGCCATGTCGCAGCTCAAACTGCCTGATGACTACTCCGTCATCGCCCGTACCGCCGGTATTGGATGCACGGCGGAAGAACTCCAGTGGGACCTGGACTATCTCATCAACCTGTGGGATGCCATCTCCAAGGCCGCCCAGAGCCGTCCTGCTGCCTTCCTGGTGTATCAGGAAAGCAATCTCGTGGTGCGGGCCACTCGCGACTATCTGAAGGCCGACATCGGCGAAATCATCGTGGACAATGCCGAGATCCACGAGCGCATGCAGAAATTCATGCAGCAGGTCGCGCCGCAGTTCATGGACAAGCTCAAGTTGTATAAAGACGAGATTCCGTTGTTCTCGCGCTACCAGATCGAGCACCAGATCGAATCGGCGTTCTCGCGCGAAGTGCGTCTGCCCTCCGGCGGCGCCATCGTGTTCGACAAGACCGAGGCCCTGGTCACGATCGACGTAAACTCGTCGCGCGCCACCAAGGGCGCGGACATCGAGGAAACCGCGCTCAACACCAATCTGGAAGCCGCGGATGAAGTCGCGCGTCAACTGCGCCTGCGCGATCTCGGCGGACTCATCGTGATCGACTTTATCGACATGACTCCGCAACGCAACCAGCGTGAAGTGGAAATCCGGGTAGCGGAAGCGCTCAAGGTCGATCGTGCCCGTACCCAGGTCGGGCGCATCTCGCGTTTCGGTCTGCTCGAGATGTCGCGCCAGCGCCTGCGCCCTTCCCTGGGCGAAGCCTCAAGCTTGGTGTGCCCACGCTGCCAGGGCAACGGCCACATCCGCAGCGTGCAGTCCTCGGCGTTGTCCGTGCTGCGCATGATCCAGGAAGAGGCGATGAAGGAGAATACCGCCGCCGTGCACGTGCACCTGCCGATCGAAACCGGCACGTTCTTGCTGAACGAGAAACGTCTGGAGATCAGCGCCATCGAAACGCGCATCTGTACGCCGATCATCGTGTTGCCGACCGACGAACTGGAAACGCCGCATTACCACATACGACGCCTGCGCATCGATGAGTACGAAACCGAGGCAGACACCCCGAGTTACGACATCGAGATCGTCGATGAAGAAGAGGACGAGGAAAGACCGACACAGGCTTCTGTCCCGACCTCCGAAACACCCGTGATTGGACCGCTGACACATGCGGCGGTAGCGCCGGCGCATGCACCGGCACCGACACCGGCCAAATCGGGTGGCGGCTTCCTGAAAAAAATCTTCTCGGCGCTCTTTGGCAAGAAGGAAACCAAGGCATCCGCTGAGTCAGCGGTGCGCCCGGCACAACGTCATACCCCGCCACACCGTGGCCAAGGCGGCCATGGCGGTGGTGGACGTCCGCATCACCAACGCCCACGTCACCAACGCAATGAGCATCCGCGCCACGAACGCAGGCCGCAACCATCCGCAACCGCAGGAAGCCCGGACCAGGGCCGTCCGCCGCGTCCGCCGCGTCCTGCGCAACCGCCTCAGCAGGCTGTCAAAACCGAGGAAGGCGGTCAGCCGACCGCCAGAGAGGAAGGTGGGCAACAGCAGACTCATGACCGTCATGGACGCCGCCGCGGGCGTCGTGGACGTCGTGGACGTCCTCAGGACAATCGTCAGGGTGGCGAATTCAGCGGGCGCAACGATAACAATAACCGGCAACAGGGAAGGCAGCAGCAATCTGCCGACAACAGCCGGTCGGAGAATGCGCTGCCACCGGAAGACATCGGCAATCGTGTAGCGCCTATGGCTCCGGAAAACACGCAGAACAACTCGTCGTGGGATCGGCAGCCGGAGCGGACCAATGACTGGACCCCGCCGTCTCCGCCACCCTCCGTGGCGCAAGAAGACCGTGCACCGGTGCATCATGAACCCGTGCCCAAGCCGGACATCGTGCAGGTGGAAACGCGTCAGGGTGATTCAGGCAGTAACGAGCCCAAGTAATCTACGCATAAAAAACCGCCACCGGCGTATGCTGGTGGCGGTTTTTTTTGGGCCCGGAAACCTGAAGGGGTGATTCTACAAATGCTGGCGTCGGATATCTTCCAGTAACCCCAGCGCCGCTTCTTCGATCATATCCAACACGCGATCGAACCCACCTGTCCCGCCAAAATAGGGATCAGGAACCTCCTTCTCGGGCCGGTTGGGAGCGAACTCCAGGAACAACCGGATTTTCGATTCAAGCCCCGTGGGGCAGATAGCGCGCAGGTTTTCAAAATTTTCGCGATCCATGGCCAGCACGTAATCGAACGTGCCTATGTCCTCGGCCACGGCCCGGCGTCCGCGCAGGCCGCTGATGTCTATCCCGCGACGCAGGGCCGCGGCCTGGGCGCGCTCATCCGGGGGTTCACCCACGTGATAGGCATGGGTACCGGCTGAATCGATCTCGATCTGACGTGCAAGATTCTGCCCCTGAACCAGTTTTCGAAACACGCCCTCCGCTGTCGGCGAGCGGCAGATATTACCCAGACATACGAATAGAACTTTAACCATAAGAAATAGTGAATCCTGTTAATACTGTCTATGCAAAATATTTTCTCACGCGCTCCAGATCTTCCGGTGTGTCCACGCCGGGTCCGGGCAATTCCCGCGATTCGCATACCGCGATGCGTTCACCGTGCCACAACACGCGTAACTGCTCCAATTGCTCCACCTGTTCCAGCGGGCATACCGGCCAGGCAGCATAGCGGCGCACAAAACCGGCGCGATAGGCATACAGGCCGATATGGCGATAGGCGTGAATTGGTTTATCGTTGCTTCCGGTCATCCTATCGCGCGGCCAGGGAATCGCAGCCCGGCTGAAATAAAGGGCGTAGCCCTTAGCGTCAAACACGACCTTCACCACATTGGGATTAATCAGCTCGCTATTGTCAGCGATCGCATGGCATGCCGTTGCGACGGCGGCATGCGCATGGCTGGCTAAGGCATCGGCCACCTGACGAATCAATGCCGGCGGCATCAGCGGCTCATCGCCTTGCAGGTTCACCACAATTTCATCAGGGGGAATGGCCAGTTTCTCGATAACCTCGGCGAGGCGATCCGTGCCCGACCGATGCTCGCCGGACGTCATGCATACACGCGCCTTAAAATGCTCCGCCGCCGTACGAACGCGTTCATCGTCCGTGGCGATGGTGATGTCATGCGCCCCGCTCTTTACGGCGCAATCGTACACCCGCTGAATCAGTGGCCTTCCCGCGACGTCGGCAAGAGGCTTGCCCGGCAAACGGGTAGAAGCGTAACGCGCAGGAATGATTACGTGCATGGGTAGCGAAAAATAGACAGGATTAACATGATTTGCAGGATTGTTTCAGAGATTTTTATTTTAATCCTGTAAACCCTGCTCATTCATTTTGAGAGTTCTTCTTCTGGCACGCGCCGCGCCTCGTCTTCAAGCATGACAGGGATATCGTCACGGATTGGATAGGCCAGCCGGTCGGCCTTGCAGATCAGCTCGGATTTTTTCTTATCCAGGATCAGCGGGCCTTTGCACGCGGGGCAAACCAGAATGTCCAGCAGCTTCTTATTCACGGCATTTCTCCTCGAACAGTTTCCATACGCGCTCACCGAATACCGGATCAGGCCTGGCTTCCACGGACAGGTACCAATGGTGGTCACCGGCAAACGGTTCGCATTTTACCGCATCTTTCTGGGTCATGATGACCGGTTTATTATCGTCGAACACGATATCGGCCAGGGTAAATCGATGATGATCGGGAAAGGGATGCTCGATGACATCGAACCCCAGCCGGCGTAACTGCGCGAAAAAACGCATCGGATGACCAATACCGGCCACGGCATGCACCTGCCTTTCCTGAAATTCAGCAATGGCCACGGTCTGGGTCGGGGAATTCACACGACAAAGGCCGGTTTCCATCAATTTCATGCCCAGCTCTCCAGTATGCGTTTTCCCATTGGTCACGCGCAATGGCACCCGGTCAAGCCGGCTCACCGGTTCGCGCAGCGGCCCGGCAGGCAGGCACCAACCGTTGCCGAAACGACGCTCGCCGTCAATGACGGCGACCTCGACGTCACGCGCCAGGCGCAGGTGCTGCAACCCGTCGTCGCTGACAATGACATCGCAGCCGTGATCGCGCACCAGCGATTGCGCAGCGCGCACACGGTCCGGATCGGCGACCACCGGACACGCGCCACGACGCGCTAGCAATACCGCCTCATCACCGACCTGGTCCGGGTCGGATTGCGGCAGAACCGACTGTGGCCATGCCTTTGCCCTGCCCTGATATCCACGGGTGATGATGCCGGGGCGCAGTCCTTTTTGTTTAAGAAAGGCAACGAGCCAGATAACGAGCGGGGTTTTCCCAGTGCCGCCTACTGTAATGTTGCCGACGACAATGACCGGCACGGACAACTTGACGGAACGCAACAGGTTCCAGCGATAGCCGTGATCGCGCAGCCACATCAGGAAACAGTAAACCCAGCTGACGGGTAGCAGGGTCAGACTGACAGGGCTTAGGCGGTACCAGTGTTTTTCCAACCAGTGCATCACCGGGTCTAGCTGGAAGAACGGGGCGTGTCGCTGAATTGAATACGATACAGGCCGGCATAAATGCCCTTATGCGCCAGCAGTTCCTTGTGCGTGCCGCTTTCCACCACCTTGCCGTTCTCCAATACCACGATTCTGTCCGCATGTTCAACCGTGGACAAGCGATGCGCAATCACCAGCGTCGTGCGATTTTTCATCAGCTTCTGCATGGCATCCTGAACCAGCCGTTCCGATTCCGTGTCGAGCGCCGACGTGGCCTCGTCCAGAATCAGGATCGGGGCATTCTTGTACAGTGCCCGGGCAATGGCTACGCGCTGGCGTTGTCCACCAGACAAGCGCATGCCCTTTTCGCCGACGCGCGTGTTCAGGCCATCCGGCAGCTTCATGACGAATTCCAGCACATGCGCCGCCTTGGCCGCCTGCGTCAGACGCACATCATCGATTTGTCCCTCGCTCCCATAGGCAATGTTATTGCCGATGGTGTCATCAAAAAGCAGTGTCTCCTGCCCGACGATGGCGATATGGCGGCGCAGATTGGTAAGCACCAAATCGTTGATGTTGATTCCATCCAGCAGGATATCCCCCCGAGAGACGCGATAGAAGCGCGGCATTAAATTGGCTGTCGTGGTTTTACCGCTGCCGGAGCTGCCGACCAGCGCCACCGTCTGGCCAGGCTCGATCGTGAACGACACTTCTTGCAGCGCATCCGATTCCGCCACCGGATAGCGAAAGCCGACATTCCGGTATTCGATCTGCCCCTGGGCCCGCTCCAGCGTGCGAGTGCCGGTATCGGCCTCCGTCGGTTCATCGAGCAGGGCAAAGGCGCTTTCGGCCGCGGCCAGTCCGGTCTGTATGGTTTCGTTGATATTACTCAGGCGCTTCGCGGGATTCATCATCCACGTCACCGCCGTGATGTAGGAAATGAATCCACCCGCCGATATCTCGCCGGAGAGCAGCGCAAAATAAATCACGAGCGCCAGGGCGATGGCCGCGAGCAGCTGTACGAAACCCGTACCCACGGCCGACACCGTCACCTTGCGCATGGCCTGACGGCGGTACTTCTCGTTGGCCATCGTGAAGGCGTCGATTTCCGTCTGCTGCCCGCCAAAGGCCTTGACCACACGCTGCCCCTCGATGGCCTCCTGGGTGACCTGCGAAATTTCACCCATGCTAAGCTGAATCTGCCGGCTGGTCTTGCGGAAGCGCAGGCTCATGGCACGCACCAACAGGCTGGAAATGGGCACGAGCACCGCGAAAAAAATCGTCAGCTTCCAGTTGAGGTAAATCATCCACCCCGCCATCGCGATCACGGAAAGCCCGTCACGCACGATGACAAACAGCGCCTCGGTCACGGTGGCGGCGATCTGCTCCACGTTAAAGATCAGCTTGGCAATGAGTCCGCCGGAGGCATTCGTGTCGTAGAAGCCGCTGGGCAGGCGCGTCAGGTGGGCGAAGATGGCATTACGGATATCGAACGTGACACGCCGCCCGACCCAACTGATGGAATACTGGCCAACAAAGTTGGCGACACCACGCACTAAAAACAGCAACACAATAAAAGGTGGAATGAGCCGGATCGTGTCCAAGTCCTTGCCGACAAAGCCCTTGTCAATCAACGGTTTCATCAGCGCAGCAAAGGTAGCGGACGTGGCGGACAATACCACCATGCCGATCACGGCAATGACGAACTTCCACTTGTAGGGTAATGCATAGCCAAGCAGGCGACGATAGAGCTGCAGGCTGCTGGTGGAGTCGGAGGTCTTACTCACGCGTGGCGTTGCCGGATGCCTGCTGGGTGGCGAAGGTCAGATGGGTAAACCCGAGGCGGCGAGCTGAGTCCATAATGCGCACCACGGCTTCGTGTGGCGTCTGACCATCGGCGCTGATGATGATCAGTGGATCCTTCATGTTGTCAGCGGCACGCGCCAGGGCATTGCGCAGCACCTCGGGTGTGGCATTCAGCAGTTGCTGGTCACCGATATAAAATTGGCCCTTGGCGTCAATCGATACCCGTACCGACGGTAGATTCTCCTTGGTGTCGGCCGAAGCCTCGGGCAGCCGAACACGCAGTTGTGCCTCGTTGGAAAAACTGGTCGTGACAATGAGAAAGATCAGCGTCATCAACAGGACGTCGATCAGCGGAATGAGGTTGATCTCCGGTTCTTCGTCTTGGCTGGGGCGAAAATTCATAGCAATGTTATGTCAGTCGTTTTCACGCGCGCCGTGCAGGATATCCACCAGCTTGACCGCCTCCTGTTCCATCTCGAGCAGGAGATCGTTCACCCGCCCGCGGAAATAGCGGTATGCCATGAGACTGGGGATGGCGACGACCAAGCCGCCGGCGGTTGCCACCAGCGCCGTCGAAATGCCGTTGGCGACGATGGAGGGATCGCCCACGCCATGCGTGCCGATGCCGGAAAACATCTGGATCATGCCGATCACGGTGCCAAACAGCCCAAGAAAGGGGGAAATCGCGGCAATGGTGCCGAGGGTACGTAAATACCGTTCAAGCTCAGGCACGGCATGACGCCCGGCATTCTCAATCGCCTCTTTGATGATGGTGCGGTCGTGGTTGCGGTTGATGAGTCCGGCCGCGAGGATACGGCCCAGCGGCGAGCTGTTACGCATGAGATTGAGATTAGTTTCATCCAGTTCTTTGCGAACGAGCCACTGTCGCGCCTGCGCCAGGAGATTGGGCGGAGCGACGTATTTTTTCTGCAGAGACCAGAAACGCTCCCCGATGATTGCCAGCGCGGCAATCGAACACAGAATAATGGGCCACATGACCCACCCGCCTGCCTTAATCAGTTCGAACATGCTGTTTACCTGCGGAAAATATGTAAAAAAGTGCGGCTAATGTATCAGACAGGGCGAAAACCTCAAAGACGGTCAGGCGTGTGCCGGGTTGTCACGGCCGGTCAGTCCGTATACCTGTAACGTTGGCGCCGCGCCCGGTTGGAGTCAGCACCAAACCTGGTTCGCGCAAGCAGGAGGTTTGGTCAAGAATGAGTCCGGCGCGGAAGCTGACCCAGAGGAAGCCGGCAATGGAAAAGATGCCGTGAACCAGAAAGGCCGGCGCTACGCCACGGCTTAGCCAGTACGATACGACCACATGACTCAGCCCCCGGTGCACGCCAAGGCAGAGGGAATTTACTGAGTCTGCCTCAATACACCATCTTCGAGTTTCATGACACGGTCCATGTTAGAGGCCAGCACTTGGTCGTGCGTCACGATGATAAAACTCGTCTGAAGTTCGCGGTTGAGTTCCAGCATCAGGTCGTAAACACTGTTGGCGTTCTCGCGGTCGAGGTTCCCGGTCGGCTCGTCAGCCAGTACGCACAGCGGCTTCGTCACCATTGCGCGCGCCACGGCCACACGCTGACGTTCACCGCCGGACAGCTCGCCTGGTTTGTGGTTCAGGCGGTCGTCCAGCCCCACACGCCGGAGCATTTCCGTGGCCAGCACTTCGGCTTCCGCCTCCGGTCCGCGCCGCAACAGCAGAGGCATGGAAACGTTTTCGAGCGCCGTGAACTCCGGCAACAGATGATGAAATTGGTAGATGAAACCCATGGTGCGGTTACGCAAGCTGCTGACCTCGTCCTCGCTCAGTGTGGAGAGGTCCTGCCCATCGACCTCAACCTGTCCCGAGCTCGGGTAATCCAGTCCGCCGAGGACGTGCAACAATGTGCTCTTTCCCGAACCAGACGCCCCGACAATGGCGATACGCTCGCCCGCCTCGACGCGCAGGTACACGCCCTTCAGCACCTGGACACTGAACACGCCCTCGTCGAAACTTTTCATCACCCCCGTCGCACGCAGGATGTATTTCTTGTCGTCTTTCTTTTCCGTGCTCATTCGTAACGCAACGCCTCGGCGGGCCGCACTTTCGAAGCGCGCCACGCGGGATAGAGAGTGGAGACTACGCCGAGCAGCAGTGAACAGCCGGACACCAGCAATACATCAGCCCAATGCAGGTCGGAAGGAAGCTCGCTGATGAAATACACGTCAGCGGCGATAAATGAGGTGCTGAATACCCTTTCTATGAAATGCACCAGCGATCCCACGTTGAGCGCGAGCAACACGCCGCAAAGTACGCCGAGCAGGGTGCCGAGCAAGCCGACGACAGCGCCCTGCACCAGGAAGATTCCCATAATGCTCTTCGGCGTCACACCGAGCGTGCGCAGAATAGCAATGTCGGAACGTTTCTCGGTGACGACCACCACCAGCGTGGATACCACATTGAACATGGCCACCATCACGATCAGCATCAGAATGATGAACATCACAGTCTTTTCCATCTTCAGGGCACGAAAGAAGTTGCCGTGCTCGCGCGACCAGTCGCGCGTAAGGTAATCCGGGCCGAGACTCAGACCTACCGCTTCCGCTACCTGCGGCGCACGATCGAGGTTATCCAGCTTCAAACGCAGACCGCTCACCTGATTTCCCATCACATACAGCTTGGCGGCGTCGTCGAGGTGTAACAGCACGAGCCCGCTGTCGTATTCGTACATGTCCATCTTGAAGATGCCAACGACGGTGAAGCGCTTGTAACGCGGCATAAGCCCGGCGGGCGTGGACAGCCCCTGCGGGATCATGAGCGACACCGGTGACCCCACGGTCAGATCGAGTTTCCAGGCGAGCGCGCTGCCGACGATAATCCCGAACTCGCCGGGCTTGAGCGCATCGAGACTGCCCGCGATCATTTTCCCGCTGAATTCGGAGACCTTCACTTCCTCGGATGGCAATATGCCACGTACGGCAACCCCGCTGACGCCATTGCCGTGCGCCGCCATGCCCTGCCCGCTAATGTACGGCGCGCGCCCGATAATGCGCGGGTCCGATTTGATGCGCTCGGCCACGCCTTGCCAGTCACGCAACTGGCCGGTCGTATCCGTGATCGTGACATGCGAGATGACGCCGAGAATACGGCTACGCAATTCATTGCCAAAACCGTTCATGACCGAAAGAATCGTGATCAGTGCCGTGATGCCGAGCACGATCCCGAGAATAGAAATAAGTGAAATGAAGGAGATAAAGTGATTACGCCGGCGGGCACGGGTGTAGCGCAGGCCAATAAGCAGCTCAAAGGGACGAATCATGGCCCGGCATTAAACACACAAGGCGCGATTCGCACAAGGGGGAAATCAGGTGCCCGGATCTTTGGCCAGGACCAGTTCCGCGGCGTCATCGCGGCTTTCAAGCTCCGTGCCGCGCACCCGCGACATCTGCTGCAACTGTTCAATCACCTCTTCTGCCACGCGGCCCTTCAGTGGATAGGGCTGAAACACCACTTCGGCATTGTTCACGTTGATCGGCACGAGCTTCAGCTCGCGCAGTTGCTTGTCCCGGAACGAGAGCAAGGCAATGGCGCTGCGCGTGGCGTCCTTGCTGTATGAACCGAAGGTAAAATTACCGAGACTATATAGAATGAGGCCGTCCTTATAGTGTTCCACGGCCTGCAAGACATGGGGGTGGCTACCCAGTACCGCCGCCGCTCCCGCGTCCACAGCGGCATGACCCATTTGGATCTGGTAATCGCGCAGGTCGGTTTTGCCTTCCTGTCCCCAGTGAAACGACACAATCACGATATCGGCCTTTTTACGTGCCGCCGCCACATCCGCCCTTAGAAAACGTTCATGGCCGAAGGCGGTGCCGGGCTTGTCCTTCCCGGCCCAGAATTCTTCGGGAAATGTCAGGGAATAGGCCAAGAAAGCGACCGTTACCTCGCTTACCCTAATAAAAACGGCCTGCCGAGCTTCGGCCTCGTTTTTCCCAGCCCCGACAGACTGGATTCCGGCCCTGTCCAGGGCCGCCCGGGTATCATCCAGGCCATCCGGCCCGTAGTCGAGCGTATGATTGTTGGCAAGCGAAACGACGTTAAAGCCGGCACGGGCCAGGGCGGACGCCACTTTGTCCGGTGGAGACCGGAATACGTACTGTTTGCTGACTCCCGCCGTGCCTCCAGCCGTCAACGGGCCCTCAAGGTTGCCGAAAACGATTTGCGCCTGTTTAAGGACATCGCGGGTCTTTTCGTAGGGATAGTCGTAGCCGAATTTTTGCAGCTCGGGTGTTGCTGTGCCGCCGAGCATGATGTCGCCCACAGCGGCGATGCGCAGTTCCGAGGCAACGGGTGTCGCCGGTTTGTCGGCTGGCACCTCGGCGACGGCCAGACCGGATAAACACCACGTCAAGACGAGCCACGGCGCAAGAATCAGCCGCAGGATATTTTCTCGGGACATTGAATTAGCAGGAATTATTTTTTAGCGTGCGACGGTCTTGCGGGCGCGCTGGCAAGGCGAGAGAGCGCGCTGCGCAACGCCGGATTGGCGATGTCGCCCGCCACGCTCTGAATGAGCTGCGCTGCGTGCTCCGGTATGCGACTGGGAATCAACGCATCCTTGCGCCGCTCCGGCTTCAGCACGTCACCACGGCCGGGCAACACGCGTATCTGGAGTTCCCGCAGACTGGTAAAGTACGGATCGCGCCGCAGGTTGTTCAGAATATCCTGCTGGCTCTGGCGCAGGCGGCTGGCCCAGGCGGGCGTGTCGGCGCGCACGCTCAGGCGGCCATCGACATAACTGACCGGATAAGAGCGGGAGGCCATGGGTTCACCCACATGGGTTTTCCAGCGGGTAAGGAGATTGGACATGTCGTCCAGACGGACGGTGATGCGTTTCAGTGTTTCCGAGGCTAAAAAGGCGCCAACACTTTTCGGTCCATTCCCTGTCTTCATGCAGCTTCCTCGGTTCAACGTTCGATCACACAGCGGCCGTACATTATCCTCAAATTCTTTCCGCGCGCAACGTTGACAGTGAAATTTTTTCTTCGATCAAGTTAACATGCAAGTTGTGAACCAGAAATTTTCTTTCGTTGCAAACAAACTGATTGACATCCGGCAATCGTTTGTTCAGGTCGCGCGCGTCGCCGGAAGAAACCCCAACGACATTCGCTTGATTGCCGTCTCGAAAACGCATCCGCCTGAAGCCATTGCAGCGGCCATTGCAGCCGGCCAGCTGGATTTCGGCGAAAACACCACACAGGAAGCACTGGAAAAGATTCCGCACTTCAAGGACAAGCCCGTTATCTGGCATTTCACCGGCCATCTGCAGTCGAACAAGGCCAGATTCATCCCGGGAAATTTTTCCTGGCTGCATTCGCTCGATAACATATCTCTCGCGACCAGACTTTCGCGCATGGCACAGGATCGATCAGCAATCATTAATATACTGATTGAGGTCAACACCTCGCGCGATCCGAAAAAAAACGGTGTGGCGCCGGAGGCCCTGTTTGATTTTGTCGACACTCTCGCAAAGGCGAACCTTCCTGCCCTCCCCTTGCGCGGCCTCATGACCCTCGGGCCACATGAAGCGACGGAAAAAGAAATTCGCCGGTGTTTCGCCAGCCTACGGGAATTACGCGATGCCTGTCAGAAGCGTTTTGCCCTGCCCCAGTTCGACGAACTTTCTATGGGCATGAGCAGAGATTACACAGAAGCGATCAAGGAAGGCGCCACGATGATACGCATCGGCACGGCGATCTTTGGAAACAGAAACTATCCAGAGAAGTAATCGAACTTTCCGTGTTGTTTTATGCCACACTGCAGGCTTTCTAGAAAAAACATTAGGTTTGTTACTTCCCCAATACCATGGATTCAGTGGATCTGTTTAAACAATGAATGGGTACCCCTCCCCCCGCCGATAATTTGCCAATCCTGAACAACCTGACCAAGGAGTCAAGTCATGAAACAAGCTAATCTGCGCCGCCTGCTGGCCATGGGGTCCCTGCTGATGATGGCGTTCTCGCTTGTACTGCAAGCCTCTGAGCCGGAAGACATCATTAAATACCGCCAGAGCGTCATGAAGGCCATCGGCGGCCACACCGGCGCAGCTGGCGCGATCGTCCAGGGAAAAGTAGATTACAAATCCGACCTCGTCGAACACGCGCACGCGTTGCAGGTGCTGATGCGTGACATTCCTGGATTGTTCCCGAAGGATTCCGACTTTGGCGAAACCCGCGCCAAAGACGGTGTGTGGAAAGACCGTGTGAATTTCGAGAAACACGCCAAGGATGCCAGGACCAAAGCCGATGCTTTTGCCAAGGCGGCAAAAGGCGGTGATCAAAATGCGATTGTCGCCAGCTTTAAAGAGTTGGGTGAGAGCTGCAAATCCTGCCACAAGGAATTCCGCACGGAAGAAAAGCAATAGCAGGTTGTACCGATGGAAGCAGATTGCGTTGCGTACAGAAAAATTCCCCGTCACGTTACCCCGGCGAAAGCCGGATGTGGGAAGCATCTAATTTTTCTGGACACCGCTCTTTACCTGAAACTCTGGTACGCTGCCATTCCGCTTTTGTTGTGCACGGCAAACCCGGCCAGTGCTGCCGACAGCAGCCTAGTACAAGGCGAATACCTTTTTCGTGTGGCTGGCTGCGCCACCTGCCATACCGACGAAAAGAACAAGGGCGCACCGCTTGCCGGCGGGCGGGCGCTCAAAACGCCGTTTGGCACTTTTTACACGCCCAATATCACGCCCGACCCCGATACCGGCATTGGCCGTTGGACCGACGAGAATTTCCGCCGCGCCCTGCGTGAAGGCAAGGACCCGCAGGGCCACGACTACTATCCGGCTTTTCCCTATACCTCTTATACGCAGTTGACCGACGCCGACCTGCTGGCCATCAAACACTATCTTTTCAGCCAGAAATCAGTGCATCAGGCCAACAGGCCGCATGCGCTGACGTGGTACGTGCGGAGCCGCCAGACGCTTAAGGTCTGGAAAGCGCTATTTTTCAGTCCCGGCACCATGGCACCGCAACCCGAACAACCCGCCGCCTGGAACCGTGGCGCGTATCTTGTAAACGCCGTGGCCCACTGCGGTGAGTGCCACACGCCGCGAAATCCCATGGGTGGTTTTATGAAATCGATGTTTCTTGCTGGCGGTCTCGGCGGCGCCGAAGATGCGACTGGGCCCAATATTACGCCGGACAAAACCACAGGCATCGGAAAATGGCGCGAGAGCGATCTGGCTGAATACCTCGAAACGGGGGCAATGCCCGACGGCGACTACGCCGGCGACGTTATGGCCGATATGATCGACAACAGCACGAAATATCTGAC